>CAYJSY010000024.1:0-8506 GCA_964372925.1 Candidatus Woesearchaeota archaeon | reverse complement strand
AAAATTACATTTTGAAGTTTTAGGCGTAGGTAAAATACAAGAAGTTTTTGATTTTAATAAAAAATCACAAAATAATTATTTAGGATAAAAATATTTATAGTATCAGAAAAACCATCTTGTCTTACCACCAACTAAAGTTGGTTGTTTGTTGGGTTTTTTGGATACAGAAAATTCTTCTGAATGAATTTTCTGCACAGAAAATGTAGTACATTTTTTTGTGATCCAAAATTGAAAGCTGTATATACTACATAATAAATTATGTAGTTTTCAATTTATGGATATAACTAATTAATAGGCATTATTTGGGTTTTCTTGTATTTAAGCAATAGTTTGAGGTGGCAATTAGAAAAGAATTAAAAACTATTATTAATTAGTTAAATATGGTTAATGAAATTTTTATAAATAACCGGGGGATAATTTATGAAGCTGTTAAAAACCTTCCTCCGGAGTTATATTCAAGCTTTAATAATCTAATAACCATTTTAAAAGCAGTTGGAATTGCATTTATAATTTACTTGTTTTTTTTGATAGCTAATATAATTATGAATATAAGGAGAAATATGATGATTAAAAGAATTTATGAAAAAGTTAATGGCATGGAGGAAAAATTAAGTAAGGTTCTTAAAAAAAATTATAAGAGAAGATAGAATCAAAATAAAAAATGGATGTAAAAGAAGTTTTGGAAAAATATTCGAAAAGAATTGGTCAGGAGATTAGCGAAAGCAGCTTTGAGAAAGAAGATTTTTCACAGATTTCTAAAGAGTATCAAACATTTAAAGATGATATGATGCCAGAGATTTCAAAATATGAGAGATATGTTAAAAATTTGGGCAGCATATTAAAAGTTAAACTTTCTCCTAAAGAGGATATCAAAATAAGGGAACAATTAAGATTTGCTCATCTATATCTAGAGCCGGGAGAGGTAGTTGGATTTGCTTTAGTAAGCTCTCTTATGCTGTTTTTTTTAGGCGTTTTAGGAATTGTTGCTTTTTGGTTTATTCTTGGAAGTTTTTCGATTTTTTTTGTTTTTTTGACTCTAATAATGAGCATATTTATTTTTTATTATTTTTATGGAATGCCTAATAAACTAGCTGTAAAATGGAGATTAAGGGCGGGCAGCCAGATGGTTCCGGCAGTACTTTACACGGTTATATATATGAAACATACAAGTAATTTAGAGAGGGCAATAAGTTTTGTAGCTAGACATATTGAACCTCCTTTATCTCTCGATTTTAAAAAAATTATATGGAATGTTGAGACAGGAAAATTTTCAAGCATAAAAGACAGTCTAGATAACTATCTTGAGTTTTGGAAGAATTATAACACAGAATTTATCGAAAGTTTTCATCTAATAGAAAGCAGTTTATATGAGCCAGAAGAATCAAGAAGAATTCAGATATTAGAGAGGGCATTAAAAGTTATTCTAGATGGCGTTTATGAAAAAATGTTAAAATATACTCACTCTATTAAATCGCCTCTAACAAATCTATACATGTTAGGAATTGTTCTTCCTACCCTCGGCCTTGCTTTATTGCCTCTGGCATCAACTTTATTAGGGGGGGCATTAAAAGCCTACCATCTCTTTATTTTTTTTAATCTGTTAATTCCTTTTTTTGTTTTTTATTTAGTTCAACAAATAATGTTAAAAAGGCCCGAGGGGTATGGGCAGACAAATTTATTAGAAAAAAATCCCTATTATAACGAATATAAATCTAAAAGACCATATCTAATTGCCAGCTTTATCACGTTACCATTATTATTAATTGGATTATTACCTCTAATTTTTGGTTATACTTCAATACCTAATTTGTTTGGGTTGCAAGAAGATTTTTCCCTAAAAGGAACTTTTCTAGAATTTCTAGGACAGAATCTTTTTAATTTTATTGATGTAGGAGGCAGAACAGGTCCTTTTGGAACTTTTGCTCTTTTACTAAGCCTATTTATTCCTCTATCAGTTTCGCTTTTTTTTATAATTGCTTTATCGATGAAGACAAAAAATCTAATTAAATCAAGAGACGAGACAAAGAGTTTAGAGGAAGAGTTCAATAATAGCCTGTTTACACTTGGAAATAGATTAGGGGGCGGTACTCCGGCTGAAATAGCTTTTCTTAAGGTTGCAGAATCAACAAAAGGGCAGAAGACAAGTGATTTTTTTATAATAGTTAATACTAATATTCAGTCCATGGGCATGGGCCTAGAGGATGCTATTTTTAATCCAAGGAGAGGGGCCCTAGTTTACTATCCAAGTAATTTAATAGCAACAAGTATGAGAATCTTAATAGAGAGTGTAAAAAAGGGATTGAAGGTTGCGGCACAAAGCTTAATGAGCATTTCCGAATATGTCAGAAATATTCAAAAAATTAATGAAAGGTTAAGAGATTTATTAGCAGATGTTGTCAGTGATATGAGAAGCAACATGACTTTTTTGGCTCCTCTTTTAGCAGGAATAGTTATAGGATTAGCTGCTATGATTACAGGAATTCTAACTAATCTCAAAGTTTTAACTCAATTGGGAGAAGCTCAGACAGCTGGTTTAGGAAACTTAGCAAGAATTACCAACCTTTTTAACATAGAGAATATGATTCCCCCATATTACATGCAGATAGCAACTGGAATTTATATTATAGAGTTAGTTTTTATACTAACTTCTGCTCTAGTTACAATAGATGCGGGAGAGGATAAATTAAAAGAGAGTTACGAAATTTCAAGGAGCCTATTAAGAGGTTCTATATTATACCTAATTACAGCTTTTATAGCAATAGTTGCTCTGTCTTTGTTGGCGAGTATTGCTTTAAGGGGGATATTTGCTTAAAAAATAAGATTAGATAATAATTGCACCAGCCTAAACCTCCTAACCAATTTGTTTAATCCTTTCAACGCTTAAAAAGACTTAAACAATTATATGCAATTATTTGAATGGAATTAATTATCAGAAACTTTTTTCGTTTTACCATCGCCCTCAGAAATTTTTAATTTCTGATCCTTCAAAATTACATTTTGAAGTTTTAGGCGATGGTTTGTTTGAGGTTTCTGAGCCAGAAAAAAAGATGTTGCGAAGCAACGTCCACTGCCTAAAGGCAGTGGTTTACTTTTTTTCTGTATTAATAACTCAATTAATAAGTAGTTTAAGTTTTAGAAGGCAGACTGACAAAAAGTTTAGTGCGGAATTTAGCTAATCACCAAAAATAATTATTTAAACAATTTTTAGGAGGCTTATTTTATAAGTAGAAATTTATATATGTTATAATCTCCTAAGAACTATCACAACATATGATTTTTTCTTTTTCTACCATCTCCCCTTTATTATCTTCACATACTTTTTCACAGAAATTATGGGCTTCTTGAAAACACGATTCTATAGTATCGCCAGTAACCGTTTTATCTTTATAGATTGATTTAATAATTCGATTACAACCAACCCCCTCTCCCTGTATCAAATTTTCATACCCCTTAGATTTACAAGTTGGTTTTTCATCATTAAAATAACATTCACAATAATTAATTTTTCCTTCATACAACTTGTTATCTTCGTTAAACTTACAATTGCCTTCATATTTAAATGCTGGGGCAGTTATTTCTATTTTATATTCGCAATCAATTTCTTTTTTATTAAATCCGCGCTCACAATTAGATGGAGACTCATAATTTTCATAGCCATTTAGATTAGGGATAGGTTTAAAACTGCCAAGTTCATCTTTTTTTCCAACATATTTATTTCCAGAAGATAATATATAAAATAATAATGCGACCGCAAGAACAACAATGACTATTATAAGTACTAAATTTAAATTCTTTTTCTCTTTTTTTGCCATCTTTTTTTTATAAATGAAGAGTTATTTATAAACTTTAGTATATAGAGATATTGAAAGATATTATAATATAACTTCGGTAAATATGATAACTAAAAATTTTAACTTTATTAGAACGTTCAGGCATAACACACAAAGTTGGCAATATCAACACATCAATAATATTATAAATAGAATATTACTCTAAAAATTATGTTTAACAAAGAAAATTTTAGAACTTTATTAATTTATATTTTAATAGTGGGACTTTTTATCCTGGCTTTTTTAGTTATCAAACCGGTAATTTTTCCAATAATTTATGGTCTTTTATTTGCTTATATTATTCATCCAGTATACAGATTAGTGTTATCTAAACTGCAAAATAAAACTTTATCTTCTATTATTGTCTGTTTCAGTTTTTTTATAATAATTGCCTTATTACTTGTTCTGATTTTTGGCGCAATTTTTAATCAGTTAATAACAATTTATCTGTCTTTGCAGGAGAAAGAAGCCATTAATATAACTGAATCTTCCTTATTTAAATTAATCTCACCGGAATTATCTAAGAGTATAGCAAGTTCTATAGAAATTTTGTTATCCTCAATAATAAATAAAGCAACTAACTATATAAGCGATTATATTCTAAATCTTCCGGAATTATTCTTGCAGATACTTGTGTTTATACTATCTTTATTCTTTGGGCTAAGAGATGGAAAAGAAGCCTTTGAATACCTAGAATCTTTATCTCCACTAGAAAAGGAAATTCAAGCTAAATTTTTTAAACATTTTAAAGATATAACTGAATCTGTTGTAATTGGCCAGATATTAATAGGCGCTGTTCAGGGTATAGTTGCTGGAATAGGTTATTTTATTTTCGGAGTGCCTAATGCTCTGTTACTAACAGGATTAACAATCTTAGTATCAATAATACCGATAATAGGCCCCTGGCTTGTATGGGTTCCAGTTGACATCTACTTATTTGTTACTAATGATATAGGTTCTGGAATTGGCCTTTTTATCTACGGTGTTTTCCTGATAAGTCTTATAGATAATATTATTAGGCCGGTAATAGTTTCAAAAAAAACTCAGATAAATTCAGGCATAGTGTTAATAGGAATGATAGGCGGTATTTTAGTTTTTGGCCCTCTTGGCTTAATAATTGGCCCGCTAATACTTGCTTACATTTTACTAGTCCTAGAGCTTTATAAAAAACGCTCTATCGGTGAGAATATAATATTCCAAAAAGGCGAATCCTAAAAATTTTTATATTCTTTTTGTCTAACTATAGCGAAAGTCATAAGTCTTTCCCTAGGTAATCCGTGACAAAATGTGGAAATACTAAAGTCGTTGACTAGATAAAAAAGAAGTGCATAAATAAAAAATGAAACTTAAAATAAAAAAACTAAAATTTTTGACAGGAAGGCCTGTTTGTATTATTCACGAAGATACTGCAAAAGAAATGAGCCTTCACGAGGGAAATAGAGTTTTAATATCCAGAAAAAATAAAAAAATTGTTTCGATAGTTGATACCTTTTCAGGTATTTTATCTAAAAAAGAAATAGCAGTTTCAGAAGAGATAATCAACCAGCTAAATTTGAAACATAGCCAGTTAGTTGATGTAGAAATCAGCGAAAAACCACACTGTATTGAAATAATAAAAGAAAAATTGAGGGGAAAAAGGCTAAATGAAAAAGAAGTTAGGGAGATAATAGATAATATAGCCAGCAATTCTCTGACTGAAATTGAGGTAACTTTTTTTGTATCTGCTGTTTATGAGAAAGGTATGACTCTAAACGAGACAAAATATCTGATAAAAGCAATGGTAGAGACTGGCAACAAATTAAAATTTAAAGGACATGTTGTAGACAAACATAGTGTAGGAGGAGTTGCTGGTAATAGAACAACCCCTATTTTAGTAAGTATCTGCGCCAGTCATGGCTTAATAATGCCAAAAACCTCTTCTAGAGCTATAACAAGCGGAGCGGGAACAGCCGATGTTATAGAAACAATAGCAAAAGTAGACTTTTCATTAAATGAAATTAAGGAGATAGTTAAAAAAACAAACGGCTGTTTTGTGTGGGGAGGATCATTAGGTCTTGCTCCAGTTGATGACAAAATAATAAAAATAGAAAAAGTTGTGAATATAGACTCCTCTGCTCAGGTTATAGCAAGCATCTTATCCAAAAAAATTTCGGTCGGAAGCAAATGTATTCTTATTGATATTCCATATGGAAATTCCGCAAAATTCTCTAAAAATGAAGCAATAAAATTAAAACAAAAATTTTTAAAAATGGGAAAAATTTTTAATCTAAATATAGAGGTTGTTTTAACAGATGGAAGTGAGCCAGTAGGAAATGGAATAGGCCCTTTATTTGAAATTAAGGATATTATAAAGGTTTTGAAAAGAGAAAAACCTCCGAAAGATTTAGAAAAAAAATCTATTTTTTTAGCTGGAAAAATATTGGAATCTTGTAAAAATATAAAAAAAGGAGAGGGAGAAAAAATAGCTAGAGAGACACTTGATTCCGGACTGGCATTTAAAAAATTCTTACAAATAATAAAAGCTCAAAAAGGCAACATAAAAAAATTATCAAAAATAAAACCAAAATTTTCATATAACATAAAAGAAAAAAATGTTAAGATTAAGCACATTGACAATAAGATGATTAATGAGTTGGCTAGATTGGCAGGATGTCCAGAGGACAAGGCAGCAGGAATTTATATACATAAAAAAAAGAACGAGTTTGTTAAAAAAGAGCCAATACTGACAATTTATGCTGTTTCAAAAGAAAAATTAAAGCACGCAATTAATTTTTATAATAATAATAAGGGTAAAATTGTAGAGTTTGGATAATTTCATTCAAAAAAATATCATTAAAGATTAAATAACCCCCATATTATTTTATAGTAAATTAAATAGATATAAAACCCAAAAACTAAATTAAAAAATCCAAATAAAAATTTATATACCTCCTACCATTATTAAATAGAAAAGAGATGAAAAATGTTTAATCCATTTATACAATTCGGACTTATAATTTTAGTAGTTTTTGGTGTCTCCATTATAATAAGATTATTAAAACAACCTTTAATAATTGGTTATATCTTATCTGGTATTTTAGTCGGACCATTTGTTCTTAATCTAATTCAGGAAAGTGAAACCCTTAATGTTTTTTCTGAAATGGGAATTGCTTTTTTATTATTTATAGTAGGATTGCATTTATCTCCAAAAGTTATGAAAGAAGTAGGAAAAATTTCTTTAGTAACTGGAATTGGACAAATCTTATTTACCTCTTTAATTGGATATTTTATTGGGATAATGCTAGGTTTTTCAACAATAACTTCTATTTATATAGCAGTCGCATTAACATTTTCTTCAACAATTATAATAATGAAGCTTCTCTCAGATAAAGATGATTTAGAAAAACTTTATGGAAAAATATCAATAGGGTTTTTATTGGTTCAGGATTTGGTAGCGATTTTAATATTGATTGTTGTTTCTTCTTTAGCAAGTGGAACAGGAGCAAGTAACATTCTTTTTTCAACAATTATAAAAGTAGTTGTTCTTGTCGCAATCTTAATCCCAATTAGTTATTATGCTCTTCCAAAATTAAGCGATTTTTTTGCAAAATCTCAAGAGTTCTTATTTGTCTTTGCTATCTCTTGGGGATTTGGTCTTTCTCTTTTATTTCTTTATGCCGGTTTTTCTATTGAGGTGGGCGCATTAATTGCAGGAATTATGCTTTCAATGTCTCCTTACAGTTTTGAAATTAGTTCAAAATTAAAACCTCTAAGAGATTTTTTTATAATCTCTTTCTTCATAATTTTGGGAAGCCAGATGGCTTTTGGGAATATAACACATTTAATAGTTCCTGCAATAATTTTTTCAGCTTTTATTTTAATTGGCAACCCCTTAATTGTAATGGTTCTAATGGGTTTTTTAGGATATAGTAAAAAAACAGGATTTATGGCCGGTCTGACAGTTGCTCAAATTTCTGAATTTTCGTTAATCCTAATTGCATTAGGTGTAGAGACAGGAGCATTAACACAAGAAATTTTATCTTTTGTTACAATGATTGGGTTATTAACTATCGCAGGTTCAACATATATGATAATTTATTCAGATGCGATATTCAATAAGCTATCTAGATTTTTAACAATTTTTGAAAGAAAAAAAATTAAAGAAAAAGATATTCTCAAAAAGAATTATGATTATATTCTTTTAGGATATAATAGAATTGGGTTTTCAATAATAAAAGCATTTTCAAAAATAACAAAGAATTTTTTAGTTGTAGATTATAATCCAAAAGTTGTTAAAGATTTACAAAACGAAGGAATTAATGTAATTTATGGGGATGTTGATGATTCAGAATTTTTAGAAGATTTGGGAATTTGTAAATCTTCTGTGATTATTTCTACAATCCCTGAAAAAGAAACAAATCAATTAATTTTAGATATTTTAAAAAGAAACAAAGCAAAACCAATCGTTCTTTTAACAGGAAGGCAAATTGAAGATGCTCTTGAATTATATGATGCTGGAGCAGATTATGTAATATTGCCCCATTTTTTAGGAGGAGAATACACAGCAAAACTAATTGAAATAGCAAGAAATAATGACAATATATATCAAAAAGAAAAAGCTAGAGAATTAAAGATTTTAAAGGAAAGATTAAGTATGGGGCACAAACATCCTAAGGTAGAAAAGGATAAAAAATAAT
>CAYJSY010000023.1:0-8620 GCA_964372925.1 Candidatus Woesearchaeota archaeon | reverse complement strand
ATACTGTACAATCAACCTCATCTTTTTGAATATGCTTTTCTGCGAGATTATAAAAGAAATGTTAACATTAAAAAAACTCTAAAATGTCGTCGGGGTTTATAAATAATTTTCAAATTTATTTTTTAGCAACTTTCCATAAAAAATTAAAATATTGTCTAAAGCTTTCCGCAATTCTTTTGTTCTTTATCATAAAAACAAATGGTTTTTCTTCCCATAAAAATATATATACATAATCTAAACAAATATCAATTGCGGCTGGATTTATGTAGCCCTTTGGCATATATTTTATTTCAGTAAATTTCTCTTTTTCTCTGTCTTTACCAAAAGTATTTTTAGAGGCTTGATCTAATAAAATTCTTAATTCCTGTTTTTTCTGAGCACTTTTTAAATTCATATTTGATAAAAATAATCTTAAATTTTCTGCTGAATATTGTTGTTCGGAAAAGCCTAATATATATATTGTTTCTCCAACTGGGCAATCATCTATTATTTTTTTGAAGGCGGTCTTAAACCCCTCGTAACCTTCATAAATTGCAGTATCTGTCTCGTAGCTCTTATAATTCACTAATAATGATAGCTCTGGTATAATCTCTTTTAATCTTTTTTTTCTTTCGTCCTCTATTTCTAATAATTTTTTAGGGTTACTTGCTCTAAAGTGTTTACCATTTTTTTGGACATTATAAGTAACAAATCCCTTTGAAATTAAAGAATTTAATGATTCGTAGACTCTTGAATTCGATATTCTAGTTTCTTTTATTATAGGTCCTGTTGTACTTTCTCCATATTTTAATAAAAATAGATATATAGAAATTTCATTTTTACTTAATCCGAGTTCCTCTAAAACTTTTGTTTCCATAAAAATATAAAAGAATTGACTCTTATAAATCTTTCTCCTGAAAAGGAGAAATAATCTTTATATTATCAAATATTATAACTACTATTAAATAAATAAAGTAAATAAACAATGGAGTTAAAATAAAATGATAAGAAAAACATTAAGCAAAATATTATCTATAGCTAGAGAAATAAGGGATCAAAGTTATGCACTATACCCTCTACAAAAAATGCAATATACTAGAAGTGATGATGGCGAGATTGCTTTAGCAGAATATAGAATATATAGTCCCGATGGCTTTGGACATCTTGCTTCAAAAAAAGATTTAAAAATAGAGCTAGTAATAGCATATAAAAATAGAAAGAAAATGGAAACTGGAAAATCAATGGTATTTCCTGGAAGAGGTATTGAAACATATTTTGGAAGGATGCCTAACAATTTAGTAGTAGATAAACTTTCGGAGGATACTGTTAAAGTTTATACAGGAAGGGCAAAACTTGAAAAGGGTAATTATCTAGTTTCTCAATCTGAAGAAGAATTAATCAAATATAGAGATGGTAGATCGATACCAGTACTTTTATAGAGATGAATGATAATAGAGAGGATTATACGTTTAAATTAAAAACCATTCTTCAAGTCATTCATTAAACTCTCCAGTTACATTTTACAACATTTTTATTTTTTTATTTTATCTTCTTAATAAATTTTTATTATAATGACTAATAGAAAGATTTATATATCAATTGATATATAATATATTATGGAAAGTGAAATAAATATTATTGCAAGAAGCCCGACTCTTGATACTGTTTTAATGGTAGAAAAATTCATCGATGATAACAATGGAGAGTTCAACAGAACAGAATTATGGAAAAGGCTTCCTAAAAAAGTGATGTGGCAGACATATTTAGTTATATTAGATTATTTACAAAGCATAAATAAAATTGCGATAAGTAAGGAAGGAGTTTTAGTTTATATTTGGGATCCTAAATCTGCAAAAAAATTTATGAATAGAAAAAGATATTAAATGAGATTTTTAAAACCATCTGAAGTTGTTTTCGCTGAAGATAAGACTGAAAGAAAATTCCTTGAATTGACAAAAAGCGATGAAATTAAAAAATATATTAAGAGAGCAATATCAGACATAAAACAAAATGCTTTTTGCGGTATTCCTATTCCCAAAAGACTTTTTCCAAAAGAATATATACAAAAATATCAAGTAAATAATCTTTGGAAATACGATCTCCCAGATGGATGGAGATTAATTTATACTATTAAAACTCCAAATAAGGTTCAAATATTAGCAGTTATTCTCGAATGGTTTAGTCATTCTGAATATGAAAGAAAATTCCATTATTAAATAAACAGTAATTAGATTAGATAATCAATAGTTCAAAGCAAACTTACTACTTACCTAGCCATTATTTATTATTAATATACCTAAGAAATTGAAACCTACATTATTAATACATTATCTTTAGACCTCGTCCCCCTAATTTTTGTCTTAATCATAAAGTAACAACAATAGAAAGGTTTATAAACCTATGATTTCACTACTTTTATAAGATGATAATAAAACAAAAACTAATAAATAGAGTTAAGGATTACTTTAATCTGAATAGGCACAAATTTTAGATAAAGATGTTTAAGTGACGATAAGGTTACAGTATCGTGTGATTCGATATCATTCTTCTCCAAAGGTTATGTAACTTACATCAATACTAATATCAGACCCGCTTTTTATTTTTCCTGGTCCACAATCTACATACTCATAAGTATTCTTGCTTTCAGGAAGATTCATATCAATTGTTCCCTCGTTAATATATACTTTATATTGCTCACTAAATCTTTCAAAAGCTTCTTTAACCTGAATATTAGTATCATGTGCTTGATGTCCTGATCTATGAGGAGCAGCTAATCTAACTGGTTTTCCAGTACTTTCACTAATTGCAGCTGCTTTATCAGCTAAACTTCCTACGAGGGCAATTCCATGATCCGTACTCCATTCACTTGAGTAAATGTTTTCTATTAATAATGTAGGATCCTCCCATTCAACTAATCTTATTAAACTCATTCCGAATGGCTTGTCATTACCATTTGCTATATGATATAATTTTTTATTAGAATCTGCAACAAAACTTAAAAGCGATTCATTAAGAGTCCAGTCATTTCTCCAGTCCTGACAATGAGGAACAGGTCTTTCACCCATTCTTAATAAATCTTCTAAATCATCAGTTTCTATAATTGAGATTCTTCGGGCATCTCTATAAACCGGCTGATCTAAAGTTTCTCTTATCCATACAGCATTATGATATAAAGGATTTTTAGAACGCTTTCTTGCAATTTTTTCTGATAAATCCAAAGTTTGTTGGTAATTGTCTAAAGTTAGTTCCTGAATTCCTTCTATAAGTTCCCTATATTGCAATTGTTCTCTTATTAATGAAGTTTTGTATCCTAATTCTTTTCTTTCATTTTTAGATAAATTCTCACTTCTTAATAGTTCTTCATTTTCATTTAATTTTTCTTTTAGTGTGTTCGCAGTCATATCATCCAGATATTGTTCTCTGTACGTTTCATCTAATTTTGGAGCAACATTTTTTATTGATTCAACATGTGTTTTTAAAGCATTAAGTTCTCCAACTAGACGAGTGACTTTTGAATTCTTTTTCCAACTTTCTATTTTATCCTCAAGAACTGCTAATTGAGTCTTTGATTTATCGTGTGAATATTTCCAATCTAAAAATTTTCCTTCTAGTTCGGCAGTTATTATTTCTTTCAATAACCCTATCTGTTGTGGATTTTGATAGTGATTATATCCAGCAAGCTTTGTTACTATCTTACCTATGCCTTCAAATCTTTCATCCGCTTCTAATTTTTCAAGATATTTTTCTAAAATTGTATCATTTAATCCTAATCTTTTTATACTTTTATCAGTTAATTGTAATTTTAAATTTCTTAATACAGCGTCTTCACCCTGTAAATCAAAGGGGTAAATAAATTCTGGCTCATGTGCGACTAAACTTACTGCTCCTAAAATTCTGCCTAAACCTCTTGATTCGTTTACATTTTGAGAAATATGTTCAATAATTTTTTCTTGATTGTTTAAATCTTCCAATGAGGCTAATCCTCTATATATCTTTCTTTGTAGTTCTCTGCCCTGTACAAAATCGTGATCGCTACAAATCTCGATAATTTTTCTCTTAGTATCTTCATTCTCTATTATTTTTTCAAGCGAAATTTGTAATGGAAGCGGTATTTTTGTCTGAGAAAGCAAATTCGCGATTCCATATTTTTTTATAGCATCACTTATATTATCTACTGAATCTTTTATTCTTAAATCTCTATCAAGCATAAAAAGTGAGTCAACTATTCTTGAATAAACCGCCTTTGCTTCTTTTTCAGTTAATTGTTCGTTTCTTTGTTTTATGGCAAGAAAAACATTAGAAAGAACAGTGTGAGCAAATGGAATAACTCTTGTATCTTGATTAGCGTATTCTTCTATTTTATTTAAAGAAGTTACTATAAGCTCATTTTGATTAATATGCACAGCTTGTGAAATTAGGTCTAATCCAGATGCTGTATCAGCATTTTTTTCATGTAAATGTCCAATTAAGTTCGGAATTTTTCTATCTGTTTTTTCCCCAGCTAAATAGTCAGAGGAACTTAATTTATGCCATGCTGATGCAATTTGTCCAGGAATATTTTTTCTATCTCTTTCTTCTTTTTGAGTCCCTAAGAATAAAATAGTTTTTTTTGCAAAATCTTCATTTCCTTCATAAAATCTAACTATATTTTCAATATCTCTTCCGAAATTACCAAGTCTTGCTTCTAACGGATGTCCAAAAATTGCTCTATTAATTTCTAATCCAAAATGATCATTATCAAGATATTCACCATTAGTTAGAATATTTGATAATTGTTTTAATATTTCGTACTGGGAAACTTGCTGTTTTTCTTCATCTGTTCTGAAACCAGCAACGCCATCTCCTGGTGCAAGCATCACCACTTGTTGCACTAATTCTTGCCTCATTTCCATCCTTTGTTCTGCTCTTTGATGCATACCCATTCCTAATTCTGGCATTTTAACTTAAATCTAAATTTTGTCCAAAAACAAACTTCAGCCTCCGTTTTATTTCTTCTCGTGATTGAGGATTATATCTTTGAATAACATTTCTGGCTCCAGTTTCTGTTGGACTAATGCCAGTATCATTATAAAGCTCTTTTGCTCTATATTCATATCCCTCATGTATTAATTCAATTTCTCTATTAAAAATTTGATCTTGATTTAGTTTCTGATTTACTAGATTTGCTATCCTTGAAGGTTTTGTATTTTCTCTGGAATTAAAATATTTTCTTACCATTTCTTTTAAATCATAAGTATCTGCTTGAAGTTGTATTCCTGTTAACTCAACTATTTTCTCAGCATAGTATATATTTAAATTTGGATCTTCTTTTAATTTATAAATAATTTCCCTAGTTATTCTTTTTTTCTCTTCATCATTCAGATTTCTTACATCAATTCCAAATTCTTTAAGAGTATTGTACTGGGACATATTAAGTTTTGATAAATCATCTACAATTCTATATCTAGCTGAACTATAAACTTGTTCTGAAAAATCTTGGATTCCTGTGATTTTTTTAAGGTAAGATAAAGACCTTCCAATATCTTTTGAATGATGAACTAAATTACTTGCAACCTGATTATGAATTTCTGAGTCAACCTCTATTTTTATTCCTGATGTAACAAGTCCGGGCTTAGCAAGTTTTTCTATTAATCCTTCTGGAACATTCCCTATTTGATTATAATTTTTCAAGACATGGCTGTAAACAGCTCTTCTAATCTCATCTTTAGAAGGAGAAATGCCTGTTAATTCCACTAAATCCTCTAACCTTAAATATTTATTATCGCCTATAAGAATTTGTGCTAAGTTTAACTCTAAACAAGTTGAATAAATATTTCTAAGGGGGTCATGTTGGTCAGAAGCACTAATTTCTAGGTCTTTGTTTTCAGATTTAATTTTTTTAGCTTTTGATGTGTAAGATCTTAACAATCCTCTAACTTTTGATTTAAATTTATTATGATGCGAAAGATTACTTCCTTTTATAGGAGTTAAAGGATCTAAATTAGGATAATGATCTTGTGTAAATTCTCTGATAGACTCACTAATATCCCTTTCTAAAATACTAGTTAATTTAGAAATCTTTGCACCAGAAACTTTTGTTGATGGTTTTAACTTAAATGATTTATAAAACTCGTTAACTCTTTGTTCAAGATTATCAAAATCGTCAGATGAATCTTTTTCAATAAATCTCGTTG
The DNA here is from genome assembly GCA_964372925.1 of Candidatus Woesearchaeota archaeon. Taxonomy (GTDB): domain Archaea; phylum Nanobdellota; class Nanobdellia; order Pacearchaeales; family GW2011-AR1; genus ARS1285. The sequence continues at coordinate 2,468 of CAYJSY010000023.1, read as the reverse complement.
CTGTTGTATGAACATATTCTGGTTTTATTTTCCCGCCTATTTTTGATAATTCAACTAAAGACTCGGTGTCTCCTTTTGAAGATGTTTTTTCAGAGAAATTATCTACAGAAGTTTGACTTAATTCAGGATTTTCTTTAGCAATTTCAATTAAATTTTTTATTCCCCTTAAATCATTTGATTTTTCTAAAGCTACCGAAGCTGTTCTTGAGAATATATCGCCTTTAGGAGAAATTCCGGTTATCTCCATTAATTTAAAAATAAGATCATAATTTTTATTTTGGTCTAAAACTTTATAATTATTTATTACATCTTCTCTAGCCGGATTATAAACTTTAGCAAAAGATTTGTCCCATAAATATGCAAAATCGTCAATTCTTTCAGCTTCTAATGCAGCTCTTTGTGCCAATGTTGCTAGAACTATATCGGCATGATTGCTAGTTCCAAATAATACAAATAATTCATCTAGTTTATCCAAATCTTCTCTTCCTAAATCTGATTCTGGTGAATAAAGACTTCTAAATGACTCGATTATACTATGTGTTGCTTTAGGAGTTACTCCACTCGCCTCTCTTAATTCGCACATTGCTCTAATTGAGGATTTATTTTTTTTATTTAATAGATTTTCGTAACTTATTTGACAAACTTCTTCTGAAACAGGAATATTTATTTCTTCTCTAACTTCTCTTAATTTTCTCAAATCTCCAACAGATAATAGATTAGAATAAATTAAGTTAGCTTTATCAGGGCTTACTTCAATTTCAGGAAATTGTTTTTTTAAATGTCTATAAGAATCAGTTCTTCCAGCTTCAAGTTCTTTTACAGCCAGTGATTCTAAAGTTTCAGCTCCTAAATTTCCTTCTTGCGAGATACTTAAAACATCTCCTAATATTTCCCAGTCTCCTCTTTTAATTGCTCTTTCTGTATATTGATGCAGTTGATTTATAGATGGTTTAACCCCCAAAGTTTCTACAACATTTCTTAGATAATCTAATTCCTGTCTATCAATAGCTTCATTTGAAAAAGAATCTTCTATATCTTCTTCGTAATCATCCTGAAATTCTCTTTGTTGTCTTCTTAAATTTGTTACTGCTCTTTCTCTTTGTTTTGTGCTTCTTTCTAAAAAACTTTGTAAAAATCCTTCTGCGTAAACTCTCTCTATTTGCCCAAACGAAACATCTTCTCCAGATTTTATTCTTTCAGCAAGATTTTCAAATTTTTTCTTTGCTTCTTTCATTTTTTCTCCTAAACAAATTTAATAGATTAGGAAAAAATCTAGGAGTTTTATCTTTATATTCCCTATATTCCTCACCAAATTGTTTTTCAAGAATTTTTTCATCCTGTATGGTGTAATCATACGCTCCTTTCGCAAATAATCCTAATCCAGCGCCCATAACTCCTGCAGCTAGCCAGTTTGGATTATCCGAGAGGAAGTTTGTAGTGAGAATTTTTGATGAAACAAGAGCAAATGCTCCCATTAATCCAAAATAAAAAGGATTTCTATGAAGTGAAAACTGCCCGGAGGTTACTAGCTTTTTACTCGGATTCATATCATTACAAAAAAGTTTATGTCTCAACATAGGATATAACCCATACAAAAAACTTCCAACAGTTAATTTATCTAAAACATTGTAAATATTTCTATTTATCTCTAAATTTTCTTCTGAAAATATATATGGAGAAGAGTTATTATAAAAATAACTTCCTAGACCAGCAAGTAATAGCCCACTCATTGCCTTTTTTCTTACAGCATATGTGTTATTTTTTAATCTGTATACCTGGCCCTTTTTTAAACCGCTATCAAATTTACTGTTTTCTGTTTTAAAATTCTCTTCGGGAAATAAATAACCAATAGCTAATCCAAATTTATAGCTAGGATTTATTTTTCTAGCTCTATTAATAATTTTTTCAGATCCCTCCTCCAGACTAGCCTCATACATCCTATCCGCTAACTCTCCATTTTTTCTTATTCCATCATATAAATCTGCAGATTCCTTGTTGTAAATTGGCAGCTTTTCTAATAACCTTCCCAATAAACCGCTTTCTTTTGACTGTACTTCCAGTACTTTTTCTGTATATTCTTCAATCAAATTATCTAAATCTGTTTTCATTTTTTTTATTATATCCATAAATTGAAAACTAGATAATCTATTGGGTAGTATATACAGTTTTCAATTTTGGATCGCAGAAAATTCTTCTAAATGAATTTTCTGTATCCCAAAAACCCGGCAAACAACCAACTTTAGTGGTAAAACAGCAGGGTTTTTCTGATATTTTAAGTACTATTCATATGAAAAATTTATCTATACTGTATAATAGACCTAAATTGGGTTTATAAACCCTTTGATTATGTATTAATTTTATAGTAACAACAATAGAAAGGTTTATAAACCTATGATTTCACTACTTTTATAAGATGATAATAAAACAAGAACTAATAAATAGAGTTAAGGATTACTTTAACTTGAATA
>CAYJSY010000022.1:0-8710 GCA_964372925.1 Candidatus Woesearchaeota archaeon | reverse complement strand
TTTTCTGCTGCAGGAAAAAAGACGTTGCGAAGCAACGTCCACTGCCTAAAGGCAGGGGTTTATTTTTGCTCTGTATTACAAAAACATTTAAACTTGTTTTGTTAATTTTTTTAATGGAGAATAAAAAAACTCCTTTTTTTATTTTTAAACAGGGAGTATTAGAAAAGAATTATAAAGAATTTAAAAATTTGTGTGAAAAATATTTAGAAAAATTTATTATAGCATATTCTGTAAAAACAAATTCTTTACACAAAGTCATTGAAAAGTTAAACGGATTGGGAAGTAATTTTGAGGTAGCTTCTTTTGATGAGATAGAGGCAATTAATAAAGTTTTGGGTATCGAATTTGAAAAGGAGAAGCAAGTAACAGTAATTAACCCACATAAAAATAAAAAATTAATTGTTAATAATAAAATTGTAGATAATGACAAACAAAAATTAATAGTTTTTAATGGGCCATGTAAAACAAATAAAGAATTAGAAATAGCCATAAAAAATAAATTTTTAATTAATGTTGACAGCTTTTCAGAAATAGATAAAATAATAAATATTCTGAATGGTAATAAATTTGATATAGGGCTAAGAGTTTCGTTAGAAGAAAGCAGATTTGGCTTTGAAGAAAATGAGATAGATAAAGTAATAGATTACTGTAAAAATAATAATTTAAAGGTTACTTGTTTGCATTTTCATTCTGGAACTCAGTTAAACATCAGCAGATTTAAAGAAAATTTAAAAAAAACTGAAAAAATTATTTCAACAATTTATGGAAAATTTAATTTGGAATATATAGATTTGGGGGGAGGATTTCCAGATAAATTTCAGTTAAAAAATTTAAGCTGCCGCTTAGACGATTATTTTAAATTAATTAGTAGATTTAATAAATTTAATTTAAAAATTATTTTAGAGCCAGGGAGGCATATGGTTTCGGATTCATTTGAATTAGTAACAAAAGTGAATACAATAAAAAAAAATTTTGGAAAGAACTACGCAATTTTAGATGTTGGAATTAATGTTTTGTCTAAAATTACACTAGCTAGTTATAAGTTTAGTAAGATTGAAAATATTGGGGGTTCTATAAAAAAGAGTAGAGAAGTTAATATAAATGGAAGCGGTCAGATTTATCATAAACTAGATACCAATATCAATAATATAGAAGATAAAAACATTAAAAAAGAATATGTTTTAACAGGACCATTATTATTTAAAAACGATATTTTAGGCAAATTTTTCGGCCATCTTACCGAAGGAGACCTGATTAAAATAGAAAATGTTGGAGCTTATTGCTATAATCTTGCATGGGAAATGAGTTATAAAAAGCCGGAGATTTTGATAGAAAATAAGTAATAATAACCAGACTCATTATCTATAAACTATCGAATTAAAACTCCTGCTAAAAATTCTCTGGCAAACGCTAAAATGTTTATTGTCAATGTCTCTAAAGCGATGGAGGATTAATCTTGTAAAATCAGAAACTTTTTTGTTTTACCATCGCCTAAAACTTCAAAATGTAATTTTGAGGGAGCAGAAATTAGAAATTTCTGTGGGCGTGAGTTTGTTTGGACTTTGGGAGACAGTGAAAATACAAATCTAAAAGGTTTGTCCTCTGCTCAAAAGCAGAGGTTTATTTTTGTTCTGTATTAAAAAAGACAAAGAGATAGATTTTAAAGAAGAAGAATAGTTTATCAAGCATGAAACTCTGTAAAAGATGTAATAGCATAATGAAGCCAGTTAAGCATCGTTCATTTAAATGTACTAATTGCGGTCGTGAGGAAACTGGAAGCGATTTTATAATATCAGAAAAAATAATAAAAAATGAAAAAATAGGGGCTGGTGTTGTAAAAGATAAAAATATTTTTGCTGACTATCCATTTAAATGTAAAAAATGCGGTTATGGTAAATCAGAGATTATAGAAAGGCAACCATATATATCTGATGAAGACACCCTAACTTACTTAAAATGTGGAAAATGTGGATGGACAGAAGGTCTAGCAAAAAAGCCAATGTAGTTATTATTAATTAATTTTATTGTTAATATAAGGATATAAAAAATAATAAGCGAGATTGGATTGATATAATGTGAAGAAAAAAGTATAATGTTTTAAAAAGTTAATGTCAATACTATAATATAATTTAAAATAAATATGATAACCACAAACAACATAAACGAATCAAGAAAACAAATACAGATGTTGAAAAAATCTGGCAGAGAAGCAGTAATTCAAGCTCAAGAAGATGAATTTAACAGAAAAATTTTTGAAAATAAAAACGTTGATGTAGTTGTTGGTTTAGAATTTAGTAAAAATATAGGAAAAGATTCTTTAAAACAGAGAGATTCTGGATTAAATGAGGTTTTATGCAAACTAGCTAAAGAAAATAATATTAAAATAGGTATTGACCTTTCTAAGATAATAAAATTAAATAAATTAGAAAAGGCGAGGGTTTTGGATCGCATACGACAAAATATTTTTTTGTGCAGGAAAATGGGATGTAAGATAATTATTTTTAACGAAGATTATAAAAAAAATAATTATAGTAAGCAAGAGGTTATGAGTTTTTTTCTGATATTAAACAGCTCTACTAATCAGGCCAGAGATGCTTTTAAAAATTAATCTTATCAATCAATGACCTAGCTGTTTTTTCAAATTCCATTTTTTCATTATTTAAAGTTTTTCCTAGAGCAACTAATTGCAAAATTTTCTCGTCTGGAAGTTCAATTTCCCCACGATAATTTGGCAAGTTTCTTATCCTTATTTCATGGGCTTCATTTATAATATCTTCACTATCGTAAAAAAAATATCTCCCTCGCCAAAAGATCCTATAACTCCATGTCCTGGAATATATAATCTATTCTCATCATAACCAAATTCATCGAAATATCTTTTTATGTATTTGTGAACTTTCATTTTATAATATTTAATTTTTTGGCTTTTTATTTAAATAATCTTAATAAAGAGTTCGTTTCTGTTCAATTTCATAGTCAACAAAAGTATCTTTTATTTCTTCTCTCATTTTATTAATATAATCTGGTATTTTGTCACAACAAGCAATATGAATAGAAAATGGATCAAGTTTTATTCTTAGATCCTTTGAATCCCATTCAGCTTCTTTAAAACTAATAAGTCTTGAATAATTTTCGTCAGACATTAAAATCTCTATAGGATCTTTTTCTCTATTACTTCTATAAATTCTTAATATCTTTTCTTTAGAAGGCTCTAATACATTAGTTTCTATACTTATATATCCTATTTTATCTAATTTTATTTCCAGTCTTTCAGCAATTTTACTTGCTTGTGTATGAACATCAGAAAAATCAAAATTACATAAAGTTACCTTAACTTCAGTTGGTTCTGGCAAATATTTTAATACTTTTTCCATATCTCCTAGTGACATTGGATTAGTTGTTTCTATCATAATACTAATAATTAAATTAGTTATTTAAAGTTAATTATGATTAGATACTGTCAACTTCTAGTGATATATTCGAACCACATATTCGATTAGGTTGAGCAATTTATTTCTTCCCAATCTCAAATTTATCTCTGCCATTTCTGCCGGGGTTTTTCCTTTCAATTGTTGATTTGGATTTACAAAATTATTCATTATTTTTTGTAAAATCAAAAACTTCTTGTATTTTACCTACGCCTAAAGCTTCAAAATGTAATTTTGAAGGATCAGAAATTAGAAATTTCTGAGGACGTGGGTTTGTTTGAAGTTTTTGAGACAGGAAAAAAGATGTCGCCTTCATTACGATGTCCTCTGCTTAAAAGCAGAGGTTTACTTTTTTCCCATATCACAAAACCTTCGGTTTTATACTCCACACTAAAGGGTGAGCAAAAGGATTTTGACAAATTAATTATAAAACAGCAAAATACTTTTGTGAATTGGAGTTTGTTTATGGTTTTGTGAGACCCGGAAAAATCTCCAACAAATACTCCAATCTAAAGATTGGAGATTTTTACTAGGGTTAAAATATTCATATTTATATTAGAACTAAAAAACTTATAAACCTTTTAGTTCTATTAAGATTATCAAAACTACAGAAGAAAGAGAAATAAATTAAACTATAATGAAAGACATAAATCTTCCCATAGTAAGTTAATGACAAAAATGGGGAAAATTAATGTCGTTGACTATAGTTATTAAAATGATAGACATTAAAAAAATAATTGAATCTTTAAATCCAAATGAAAGAAAAATAATCCCATTCTTAAAAGAATTGGATATAGAAAAAATTATTGGAAAAACAGAAATTGATAAAACTTCTGTTTTGAGGGCATTAGAATTCTTATCAAATAAAAATATAATAAAAATTCAATCAAGAAAAGAGATAATTATAGAGCAGGGAATTAACGGACTGTTATATATAAAAAATGGGTTGCCAGAAAGAAGATTAATTGACCTTTTGACTGACAAAATAATACCAATAGATAATATAAAAAAAGAGACTAACCTAAATGAAAAAGAAATTAAAGCAGCTATCGGCGTTTTAAAGAAAAAACATTTTATTGAGATAACTGATGGAAAAATAAAATTAATTGCTAAAAAACAAGAAATAATTGAAAAAACTATAGAAGAAAAATTTTTAGAGAGTCTTCCTAGAAAACTAGAAGAATTAAAAGAATATGAAAAAAAATTGTTTGATGAATTAAAATCAAGAAAAAATATTATAGAAATAAATGAAAAAAAGATAATTAATTTTTCTATAACTGCGCTTGGTGAAGAAATTATAAATAGTAATTTAGAGGATAATATGATTGAGATTCTTACACCAAATTTGATTAAAACAGGAAATTGGAGAGGGAAAAAATTTAGAAGATATGATATAAAAAGCAGAGTTCCTAGAATTTATGGAGGAAAAAGGCATTTTATAAACCAAGCCATAGATTATGCAAAAAAGATTTGGTTAGAAATGGGTTTTAAAGAAATGGATGGCAGTTACTGTCAACCTAGTTTCTGGAATTTTGATGCGCTGTTTACACCGCAGGATCATCCTGTTAGAGAGATGCAGGATACTTTTTTTATGGATAAAAAAAGCAAATTAACAGATAAAAAAATAGTCGATAAAGTTAAAATGGCGCATGAAGGCGGGATTGATGGAAGCAGGGGATGGAATTATAAGTGGATGGACGAAGAAGCAAAAAAAGTTGTTTTAAGAACGCATACAACTTGTTTATCAGTCAGAAAATTAGTAGAAATAGCTAAAAATAAAGAACTTCCAGCCAAATATTTTGCAGTTGGAAAATGCTTTAGAAATGAAACAGTTGACTGGTCGCACGGATTTGAATTTAATCAAACAGAGGGTATAGTTATAGACGAAAACGCAAATTTTAGACAGCTGCTAGGTTATTTGACTGAATTTTTCAAAAAAATGGGTTATAAAAAAATAAGGATTAGACCCGGATACTTTCCATATACCGAGCCAAGTTTAGAGATAGATGTGTTTCATCCAAAACATAAAAAATGGATTGAGTTGGGCGGGGCAGGAATGTTTAGGCCAGAGGTTACAATCCCTATTTTCGGCAGACATATTCCAGTTCTAGCGTGGGGCCCGGGATTAGACAGGACGATAATGGAATTTTTTGAAATTGACGATTTAAGAGAGATGTATAAAAATGATTTAAATAAGCTAAGAGAGATGAAAATTTGGGATAAATAATGGATATAAAAGAAATAAACGAGTTTATAGAAAATGAAATAAAGAGATTAGAAAATTACTATAAAGGTAAAGATCCAAATGAATTGACCATGGCTATGGGATTCAAAGTTGTTGAGGAATTAGGAGAGTTATTTAATGAGTTTTTATCTCATAAAGGTTATCAGAGAAAAGATAAATTAGAAAGATTAAAAAAAGAGGAAATAAAAAAAGAATTTGCAGATGTTATCTTTACTGTATTAATAATGGCAAAAAGATTCGATGTAGATATAGAAGAAGCAATAAAAATAAAGAATAGTCGACATTAAAATGGATATACATCGAAAAAAACTTTAGGCTGTGTTATTAAAATGACAATTTTAACGCTAAACAAAAAGGAATTAGAAGAAAGTCTTGGGAAAATAGACGATTCTATAAAAGATAAAATAAGTATGTTTGGAACTCCGATAGAGTATGAAAATCAGGATGAAATTTCGATAGAAGTTTTTCCAAATAGACCGGACTTACTTTCTTTCGAGGGTTTTACAAGAAGTTTTTTAACTTTTTTAGGAAAAATTAAACAATCAAACTACAAAGTAGAAAAAAATAATAAAGATTATAAAGTAATAGTTGATAATTCTGTAAAAAGCGTTAGACCTTATACAGTTTGTGCAATAATCAGAGGATTAAGGTTCGACAAAAAAAAAGTAGCAAAAACTATTGATATTCAAGAAAAATTGCATTTAAGTTACGGTAGAAATAGGAAAAAAATTGCTATTGGAATTTATCCTTTAGAAAAAATAAAATTCCCAATTAAATTTCTAGCAAAAAAACCAGAAGAAATTAAATTTACTCCGTTAGGAATGCAAAAAGAAATAAATGGAAAACAAATTTTAAGCAATCATCCTGCTGGAAAAGAATACAGGCATTTGCTAGACCAACTAAACGAATTTCCAATCTTTGAAGATTCAAATAATGAAATTTTGTCAATGCCCCCAATAATAAATTCTGAAAAAATTGGGAAAATAAATGAGGATACAAAAGATATTTTTATTGAGTGTTCTGGATTTAATTTAAAATACTTAGAAAAAGCTCTTAACATAATAGTTTGTAGTTTTTTTGATTTGGGCGGCAAGATTTACCCAGTTGAAATATATGATAATAATGTAAAAACATATCCAAATTTAGATTCAGAAAAAATTGAGTTTACTATAGATTACATAAATAAAAATTTGGGATTGAATTTAAAAGAAAAAGAGATAAGAGACTTCTTAAGTAAAATGGGCATTGCAATAATAAAAGAAAAAGAAAAATTAATAGCTTTGATACCTTCATACAGAACAGATATAATTCATAAGATAGACTTAGTTGAAGAGGTGGCTATTGCATATGGTTACGACAAATTTAAGCCGGAAATTCCTGCAATTTCCACTATAGGCGAGGAGGATAAAAAAAGCATTTTGAATAGAAAACTATCAGAAATTTTAATAGGGCTCGGATTACAAGAAATTTCCAGCTATCATTTATCAACAAAAGAAAAACAGTTTAAACTAATTGGAATTAAAGAATTTAAGAACAAAATTATAGAGATTTTAGACTCTAAAACTGAAAAAAATATTTTGAGAAATAGTTTATTTGCTAATGCTATAGATGTTTTAAGCGAAAATTCTAATTCGGCGTATCCGCAAAAATTTTTTGAGATTGGAAGAGTTTTTTATCATGATAACAAAAGTGAAGCAAAAATAGGGGAGGAAGATAGAATATGTATAGTTCTGTGTCATGAAAATACAAACTTCACAGAAATAAAACAAATTTTGGATTATATAACTAAAATGCTTAGTTTAGAATATCAAATTAAAGAAACAGAAAAAGCTGGTTTTATAGATGGCAGATGTGGGGAAATAATAATTAATGGAGAAAAAATTGGAGATATGGGGGAGGTTTCTCCGGTAGTCCTAAAAAATAGCAGAATAAAAATGCCCGTATCATTGCTAGAGATTTGTTTGGAAAAAGTATATATAAATAAAAATTTTTCTTAAATGGATCACATAGCTATATTATCAAAAAAATACCTTCCACTGATTATTTCTGGAAAAAAGATAATTGAATCAAGGTGGTATAAATTCAAAAGAGACCCTTATAAAAATATTTTTCCAAATGACTTAATCTATTTTAAGGAATCAGGAAGTTTAGTAAGTGTCAAGGCTAAAGTAAAAAAAGTCTTATTTTTTAATAATTTAAATAGATATAAAACTCTAGAAATATTAGCCAAATATGAGAAAAAACTCTGCTTACCACTATCACACTCAGCTAAACTTAAAGAAAAGAATTTTTGTGTTTTAATTTTTATAAAGAATGTTAAAAAAATCAGGCCTTTTGTTATTAATAAAAAAGGCTATGGAGCGATGTGCGCATGGATAACTGTAAAAAATATCTCTCTTTTAAAAATTTAACCGAAATAGCTTCCATTAATTTTCATTGAACGACTCTCTGAATTATTTAACTTGTCAATTATTTTTGTTATCACTTTCATATCTTCTTTAAAAAAAAGAAAAATGTTTTTAATGAAATCAGCTTCTTTTGATTCCAGATAGTCTATATCTAAAGAAACTGATAAGATTTCAAAACTACCTAGTTTTTCATATATACTAGCTATTATTTCCTTGTCTTCTTTATCTAATTTATTCAATAGTTTAAAAAAGAACATAGGAGTATTGTTTGGATTTAGTATAATATCGAAAAATCTTAAATAGTCTCCTATTTTTTCCAAAATAAACTTCCTGATTTTTTTTAACAAAAATTCTCCTTTTGGTTCAACATCTTCAATATCAAATAATTTGTTCAATTCTGTAAAATCTGGCAATTCGTAATTTTTTTTCAAAATAGAATATTGGTCTTTAAGTTCCGAAAGAGTTTTATTTTCCATTTTTCTCATAAATTTTTTATGCAAACCTATTTATAAATTTAATTAAGATCTAATTAAGAGCCCCGGACGGGACTCGAACCCGCTCTCTCAGCCTTACCATGGCTGCGCTTTGCCAATTAAGCTACCGGAGCATTTATATACAGTTTTCAATTT
>CAYJSY010000021.1:0-9400 GCA_964372925.1 Candidatus Woesearchaeota archaeon | reverse complement strand
AAGCAACGTCCACTGCCTAAAGGCAGTGGTTTACTTTTTTTCTGTATTAATAACTTAATTAATGAGTATTTTAGGTCTTTATAGGCTGATTATAGTCAATAACATTTTAAATTTAGCATTTATCTCTTAACTATCGGGCGAAAAACATACTTTTTTGCGCAATTAATTATGTCTTATGCTATAGATAAAAAGTTCGGAATTTAGCTAATCACCTCTCTAGATTAATTATAATTTTAGACATTTATAATCTTGCTTCTAAAATATCTACTGACTTTAAACAGTAGCACAATTTATTTCTATTCAATTCTAAAATTTATCGGAAAAACCTTTTTGTTTGTTCGCTGGGTTTTTGGGAGCAAAAAATTCCTTTCGGTAATTTTAGGGCACAGAAAATTGAATTTCAACAATTTTTTTGTGATCCAAAATTGAAAAATATATGCTACCTAATAATAAATTAATTGGTTCAATTTATAGACATAATTAAATTATACTATTTTGACAGTATTTCTGTGTCTTTATTATTCGTCGCAAACTCCTTTTTCATTTACAAAAAAAACGCATTCGTTGTCGGGAAGATTTGGGCTGTCTATTAGTTTTGCAACTCTTGAACCTTTTTTTCCTTTTCTTATATAAATTCTGTAAGTAGAGGCGTGTCCAACAATATTACCGCCAATTGCAGTTGTTGGGTCTCCAAAAAGCATTGCAGGATTAGACATAACCTGATTAGTAACATAAACTGCCAGATTAAATTGTTCTGCTATTTTCATTAAATTATGCAAATATTTGTTTAGTTTTTGTTGTCTATCTGCTAGCTGCCCTCGGCCACTAAACTCTGCTCTAAAATGTGCAGTTAAACTGTCTATGATAACTAATCGGACCGGTTCGCCGTTCTTAATTAACTCGCCAACTTTATCTACTAATAATATCTGATGGTCGCTGTTAAATGCTCTTGCTACTAAAATATTTTTTAAAACAGCTTCTGGATTAATGCCTTTAGATTCTGCAATCTGTTTGATTCTTTCGGGTCTAAAAGTTCCTTCTGTATCAATAAAAACTGCTTTTCCTTCTACTCCTCCTTTTTCAGAGGGCAGTTGAACATTAACAGCCATAGTTAATCCTATCTGTGTTTTTCCGCTACCGTAAGCTCCAAACGCCTCGGTAATTGCCTTTGTCTCCATTCCCTTTCCCCCTAATAAGTTGTTTAGCTGTTTGCTTCCGGTATCTATATAGTCAATTTCTTTCCTTTTTTCGGCAAATTCCAGACCATCCTGAAAACCCAAATCCATCATTTTTCTTGCTGCTTGAATTGCTTTTCTTGCTACACTCTCTCCTAAACCAGAAATCTCTGATAAATCCGCCGGGCTTAAAACAGCTACTCCCATCAAATCAAAAATTCCCGCGGAGTCAAGTTTTTCAACAGCTGCAGGGCCTATGCCTGGCAAATCTGATATTTTTGGCTTATCTTCTTCTTTTTTCTTTGTAGTTTCTTTAACCATAATTAAATTATCTAGAATTAAAATAGATTTTATTTATAAGTATTGCCTAGATGAGTTATATATGTTTTGTGTTATTGAAAATTTTTGTTGATCAGTTTGTAGGGATTAATAATAAGTTTTAAAACTTACTGAAATGGAGTTGTTGTGTAGGCTAGTGACTTATTATACAGCCCAAATAATAAATAACATTATTTATTGTTAATAATAGTATAAAAATCTCTCTCTTCTTTTGAATAGAAATGGCCAAGTTTTTGAGTATTATGCAAGATTACAAAAATAATTCAATCACCAATTATTTAATATCACAAAGTCCCTGTGTCTTACCATGCCCTAGAGGGCATGGTTTGTTTGGAGTTTGGGATGCAAGAAAATTCATTCAGAAGAATTTTTTGTACAGAAAATGTAGCACATTTTCTTGTGATCCAAAATTGAAAACTGTATATACTACCTAATAAATTATCTAGTTTTCAATTTATGGACATTATAATTTGGTGATTAGATAAATTTCGCACTAAACTTTTTGTCAGTCTGCCTTCTAAAACTTAAACTACTTATTAATTGAGTTATTAATACAGAAAAAAAGTAAACCACTGCCTTTAGGCAGTGGACGTTGCTTCGCAACGTCTTTTTTTCTGGCTCAGAAACTTTCAAACAAACCATCGCCTAAAGGCGATGGTAAAACGAAAAAAGTTTCTGATAATTAATTTCATTCAGATAATTGCATGTAATTGTTTAAGTCTTTTTAAGCGTTGAAAGAATTAAATAAATGGGTTATGGGGTTTAGGCTGGTGCAATTATTATCTAATCGCCTATAATTTTACGTCCACACAAACAAAACTAAAAATAGAAAAACATTAAAAAAAATGAGGGCTAAAAATAAAAGTTCTTCTATTTTGCCGCCAGTTACTAAGGGGCCGCTTGTCTTCCATTTAAATGGCCAGAAAGGTTGTATCCCTTCTTTTGTAAAAGAGTCTGTAATTAGGTGTATGCAGTATCCTATAAAAAAACCAAAGCTGGCGACTGGCCACCAGATTGCAATTAAAGAGGCTAATATTACTGCGGTTGTAAAACTATGAATGAATCCTCTATGCTCTGTAAGAGATTGGATTGGCGCAAATATCTCATTTTTTCCGTAAGTTGAATTTTTACTGTCTAGGTCTGGCAAGATAGTTGCAACTATTACCATAATAATAAAAACAACTTGATTATTAACATATTTAAAAAAAACCAAACTTACAAAAATTGCAAACATTAAATGAGTTTTGAGCATCATCTTAAATTTGAATAGAAAATAATGTTAATAAATTTTACTTATTAAGGGTAATCAGAAATTATTGATAGATTAGACTTTAATCTTGACTGTGTTTTTATCACATTCAAAAATCTTATTTGATGATTATGGTAATTTCAGAATTTATTTGAATAAACAGCCTAAGGTCTTAATTTTTAAAATTGCACCTAAATTGCTGGAATTACCTGACGTTAACCTTACGGCTCAAAAATTAATAACATTTAAATACCAAAAATCATTAATAAAAATAAGAGGTAATGATTAATAAATGAAGGGTGTTATTATATTTTTAATTGTTGCTGGATTGCTGATAATAGGCGGAGCTGCATTCTATTTAAACCAAGGTTCTGATATCGTTCAAACACCTAAAACTAAAATAGATGTCACGAAAAAAGAAAATATTGAGCCACCAAAAACAACCGAAGGTAAAATCTATAAAGTAGAAATTAAGGATTTTAAACTTCCTGATCTAACAATAAATGTCGGGGATACAATTGAGTGGACTAATCTTGATACTGCGCCACATACAGCAACTTCTGACAATAATTTTTTTGACACTGACAGATTAGAGAAAGGAGATTCTCACAGCATTACTTTTGATAAACCCGGAACCTATTCTTATCATTGTTCTATTCATTCGTCTATGAAAGGAACAATAACTGTAAGATGATTTTTATATTTGAGTTATATTGATTAAATACCTAAAATAAATAATCTCGATAACGAGAGAGCTTGAGAATATCTAGAAAGAATTGCTTTGTTAATGACCAAATTAAATATTAATAAGAATTAAGTATAAATATGAACAAATTTATTGATTCGCTATTATTTTCTTTTTTTGTTTCTATTTCAATGGTAATGCTCGATGCTTTATATCATCTTGCTACAGAAACTACTGTTCATGTTAATTATGTTTTAGTCAAAATAACTATAATATTCCTAATATTATTTCTAACTAGTTTTTGGATTGGAAAAGGCAAACATGAAGGAATTTTTGCCTGTATTTCGGGCCCAATTATATTTTACATTTATTATTTATTTGCAGACCCTACGCTAAATAGGGCTGTTTTCAAAATTGATGATAGTTTTGGCTATATATTTTTACATATTTTTGTTTTCGCAATTTCTTATCTAATCATGTATAATTTTTTAGTTCTCAAAAAGGGCTCACGAGAAATTAAAACAACTGGATTAGCATTCATCATGGCTCTAACTACTCTTGGTATAGATTCTTTTTATAGGCTAGGAAAGGTCCGGTTAACAACTAAAAACGAAGAACTAGTTGCAAAAGTAATGAGCTTCCCAGAGAGTTTATATTTAATTTTGTTTTTAATTGTTATTTACTTTTTAATTTTTTATTACATTAAAAACCAAAAAATTGAGATGATTAGTTATTTAATAGGGAGTATATTTGGAATTTATCTTATTGGACAAGACATTTCTAGAGTATTTTTTGGCGTAACGTCAATTATTCCTTTAATTCTTATGAGTTATTATCTAAATAATATAGATAATAAACTAATTAATCAAGAAAATAAAATTATCAGTAAAAGTAAAAATAAGCAAACTATAGATACGGCTTTTTTTATATCTTCTATTATTTTAAGTATAATTGGAGTTATTTATACATTTTTAAATTACAAAACTATTAAAATTCTAAAAATAGGCTTTGGATTAAGACATAATGACCATGTAATGATTGGGATAATAGCATTAACAATAGCTATAGTAAGCTTCTATAGATATTTAAGATATAGCTCTAAATTATTTTAATTAAATAAATAACTATTTTAATTGTTTATCTATCAACGCCTTGTTAAACTCAATACTAAGATTTCAATTTTATTGACGGGACTTTTTGTACGCGATGTTGTTACTAGATGTCATCTTTTGTCGCATCGGTCGTTATTTCTTCTCCTTTTTTGATGTCCTTTTTTGCCACATCCCACTTCTTTTTTAGGTCTTGAACTGTATTTGGATTAGAAGTGTGATTTACATATCTTTCAGGAATAGAATAAAGATGAATAACTCCCCGATGCTTATGAGTGAATTCTTTTTCACCTTTTGGAAGATTCTCAAACTCCTCTTTTGTCAAAGGTTTGAGATTGTATTTTATTACGACTTCACCCTTCTTAAAATCTCTATTAGCAAAGACACCTTTACCATTTGGAAATTGACCAATTTTTGATTTTTTTATAACAACATCACTCATACAATTATAAATACTTTAATCCTTTAAAATTATATCGTAAAGTACAAAAAGTCCCTAATTTTAGTCTCGGCTTTGCCTCATGAAATCTTAGTACTTCTCCGCTCCCTTTGGTCGCTCCCACCACGTTGCACTCTCACTCCACTTCGTTCCGTTCGGGGAGTTTAACAGCGATTAAGAGGAAAGCTCGTTGGACTTCGCTTTCCCAAATTGGCTTCGCCAGCTTCTCTTAATCGCGATGCTTAGCCTAATAATTACAAATCATCACAAGACATTAATTAAAAAATTAGCTCGATTCATGCTATCTCTCTAACATCTCGATTAGCTTATCCAAATCGACATCTTCTATTTTAGAAACAATAAAATCATTATTTTCAAAAAGAGAATTTTTTCTTATTTGCCCATTTAAAAAAAATTCCTTCCCAAGAAATTCTCTTTTTTTAATTGCAAACAATTCTTCTTTCGCTAATTCTTCCATAGTAATAATTTGTTCTAAAACTTCTGAGAATATAGTAGCTCTTATATTTGCAGAACCATCGTCTATAATAAGACTTAACAAAACTCTTTTTTCTGAAATGACTCTGCCATGGTCATTACAATTATTATCAATAGTTTTCTTTCTGCATTCAGGGCAAACCTCGAAAAATTTTGGTTCAAAAATATTAACTATAAAGGCTCTTGTTGATACATTATCATTAATATTAAAATCTGCTATTTTTTTGATAAAAATTGGTTTTTCTGTTACCACATTATTGATAAATTTATCAGAAACTTTTATTTCAGAAAAATTACTGAGATGCAATTCTCCATTCCTAACACTCGCATTAATTAATTCTAAAAAACTTTCTTCTTTTATTGTGCCGTTTGCTATTAAATCTATATGATTTTCGTCCCATAAAACAGTCCTTATATTTGTGGTATTGTCTGCAAAAATGAAACTTCCTATTCTACCGCTTCTACCGTTTTTTTGATAAGATCTAATGGGAAACATTTCTATTACTTTTCCTACTAAATTTACTCTCCTCATTCCAGATACCAGATGAGAAATCTTAATTAGTTGTTTATCAAAATTTATGTTTAATTCTGCGGCAATAACTTGAGCAGCCCCCTCTTTACTTATCAGTCCGGAAAATTTTGCTTGTTTAGCTTCTATTTTTCTTTCAATATCCTCTATCGTAACTCCAGAATTTTCAGAAATAAACTCCACTAGTTGTTGATAATTTTCGTTCATTTTATTACTATAATCAAATACGCTGATACCTTCTCGTTTGCGTCTTTATTTATTAGGAAAATCAGAAATTTTCAAAAAAAATTTCTGCCTTTTACTATATCATTAAAAAAATCTGATTTATAAAAATTGTTGTTTAGAAAAAGATAAGATCGCGATTATACAAAGTTCTGTATAGCACAATTTAGGTGAAAGAATGCAATGAAGTGAATTTTATAGTCGCTGTTCGATGAAGTTAGCGACCAAAAAGGAGCGAAAGTGCAAAGCCTCCGAGCGACCGTGAATGAATAAAACTTCGACTATTTTATACGCCAATTTCAATTTTCCAATTCATTGGAATAAAAGTTAGATTTATTAGATGATGAAAGGCGTTTTTCTTTTTCCAATCAGATAACTTTAATTTAATTTCATTCACTAATTTGTCCATATCTTTAATTTTGTGTGCGCTCATTTGAACAAATATTTCAATTGGAGCAATTTTGACCTTGATTTGAGCGCTATTTGCATAGACAAAAACATCTTCAATTTTTGTTGTTTCAGAAACAATTTTTTGTATTGCTTTGGATAAAGTCAAAATCTCGTCTTTTCCAAGCTTTTCATCATCGTATTCAATATTGATCATTGGCATAATCTTAATTTATTGTTTAGATTTTATAAAGTTACCGCAGAAAACGGCTTTGTGTGAGTTTTAGTTAACTCTATTAAAGTAAGATAACTTTCTGTAGTTAAGGACTTAAATAACGTTCTGACTTTAGGCCAAAAAAGACTTCTTTCTAAAGTAATTTTGAAGATGTTCCTCAATACTTTCTTCTGAATGAATTTTTTGTACAGAAAATGTAGCAGATTTTCTTGTGATCCAAAATTGAAAACTGTATATACTACCTAATAAATTATCTAGTTTTCAATTTATGGACATAAATAAATATTTTGGCAAGAAAGGTTAAGTTGGCAACCTGATAAAAACATACTAAAGATTTATAAATCATTATCATTAAAAATTAATATGGGTATCGCTTTAATAAAAATAAAAATAATGCCAAAATCACTCGATACGAAGCTTGATGAAATAGAATCTAAGGCAAAAAATATAATTAAAAAAGAGAAAGGAGATAATATAAATGTAGAAAAAGAACCAGTTGCTTTTGGGCTTAATGCTCTGGTAATAAGATTTGCTAGAGACGAAACTCTTGAATTGGATGAATTACTAGAAAAAATAAATAAAATGAAGAGTGTAAGTTCTGCTGAAATAATAGATTTTAGAAGAGCTATTGGTTAGTAAGTTTTTTCTAGGACTATAGCATTTAGATATCTAAAACCGTTATTATACCAAAATCTGCTTTTTTTAGAGGTTTCAGAAGGTACTATTCTAAAGGTATCGCAATTAAATTTTTCGTGGCAAAATTGTTCAATTATGTTCATTAAGATACTTTTGAAATCATCTCTACTATCTCTACTATCTATAAATGGACTATTAATATCGCAAATATCTCCTTTTATATAGAGCCCAAAATATTTTAATGAATTGTATTTAGAATCGTTGGCCGAATAATCTATACATGCGCTGTCTTTTTCCTGATAAACAGCAACAAAATCTTTTTCTTGATATAAAGGAAATTTTTTTAGGTGTTCTCTTAAATCAATAGTAAGGTTTTCTTTATCTAACATGTTAACCTACAATAATAAGGATTTAAAAAGATTATTATAAAAAAATGAAGACGACTCAGTTAATAATAGATTATATACTCTGTTTAATAGATATTTATAAGGCATTTAGTTAATCTATTAACAATAAATAAAATGACTCAAAACTGGACTTGGGACGATCACTTTAAATATTACTTACCAAGACTTTTAACAATTTCTGCTCAAGAATATTGTTTAATGAATGGAAAAAATTTAAACGATTATCAAGCTATTGGGGTAAATGTTGCTCTAAGCAAAGAGTCTTCTATGTTTGGAGACAATGATATTTCTAGATATAGAGAGGATTTATTAAAGAAAATACCCCCATATACTGAAGTTATTGTTGGCTTTCATGAAAACATTAGTTCATATTTTGCATACAAGCCAAGGGATGATTCTGTCTATTATCGTGATCATATTCATAATTATCTAGCTAGTGAAACTGCTTTAGTTCCAAAATCTTCTGACAAAAAATAATAATTAATATAAGCCTCCTTTTCTAATTAAAATTAATAAATATCAGAAAAACCCTCCTGTCTTACCACCAACTAAAGTTGGTTGTTTGTTGGGTTTTTGGGATACAGAAAATTCATTCAGAAGAATTTTCTGCACAGAAAATGTAGCACATTTTCTTGTGATCCTAAATTGAAAACTATATATACTGCTAGATAATAAATTATCTAGTTTTCAATTTATGAACATAATAAAATGGTATTATCTCAAGAAGAATCGGCTGAAATAAAAAAACAAATTTTAGAACAGCTAGAAAAAACAGATGTTGATAACAAAGAGCAGATAAAAGAGCATATTTCCAATTTAAATGAAGAACAGTTAGAAGAATTTATAAAAAATAATGATATTAGATTGGAAAAAGAAAATGAAAAGCCCATATTCCAATTAATAGTTGAAAAAAAGATACCTTCTTATAATATAGGAGAAAATGAAAAAGCAATAGCTATTCTTGAGATTAATCCTCTGTCAAAGGGTCATTGTATTGTAATCCCAAAAGAAAAAACTAGTATAGAAAAAATACAAAAATCTTGTTTTTCTCTAATTAAAAAAATAACAAAAAAAATTAATTCAGAATTAAAACCAAAAGATGTAAAAATGGAAAATTTTTCAGTACAGGGCTATCCAGCTATTAATATAGTGCCCATTTACGATAAACCCTTAAAAAAAGAAAAAGCTAGTGAGGAGGTTTTAAAAGAATTACAATTGAAACTTTCTTCTGAAAAAAAAGAAAGAAATCGAATCTTAAAGCCAAAATTATCAAAATCTAAAGATATTCCAATAATAAGTTTTAGAGTACCTTAAATTTGTTATGCCCATAAATTGAAAACTAGATAATTTATTAGGTAGTATATACAGTTTTCAATTTTGGATCACAAGAAAATGTGCTACATTTTCTGTACAGAAAATTCTTCTGAATGAATTTTCTTGTATCCCAAAAACCCAACAAACAACACCTTTTAAGGTGTGGTAAAACTAAAGGG
>CAYJSY010000020.1:0-9490 GCA_964372925.1 Candidatus Woesearchaeota archaeon | reverse complement strand
GAAGTTTTTAATACAGAGTAAAAATAAACCCCTGCTTTTAAGCAGAGGACAAATCTTTCAGATTTGTATTTTCACTCTGTCTCCTAAAGTCCAGACAAACCATGCCCTTTAGGGTATGGTAAGACGCAAGGACTTTATGATAATAAAAATAAAATGGGAAGCAAAACTCAAAAGGTAAAAGAAATAGGCGGAAGCGAGAGTAAAGAATCAGAAAAAATTTTATCAGAGGGTTCGGTTCCAGCGGTTGTAGAGTCTATTGTAGGAAGAACTGGAGCTAGAGGAGAGGTAACTCAGGTAAAATGCAGAGTTTTGCAGGGGTATGATAAAGGAAAGGTTATAAGAAGGAATGTTAAAGGTCCTGTAAGAAAAAAAGATATTTTAATATTAAGAGAAACTCAAATAGAAGCAAGGAGAATGAAATCTAAAACTTTTAAAGGAGAGTTTTAAAATAATCAGAAAAACCATCTTGCCTTACCATCAACTAAAGTTGGTTGTTTGTTGGGTTTTTGGGATACAAGAAAATTCATTCAGAAGAATTTTCTGAACAGAAAATATAGCAAATTTTCTTGTGATCCAAAATTGAAAACTATATATACTACTATATAATAAATTATGTAGTTTTTGATTTATAGACATAATAGATTAACAACAAAAAATTAATTAAAATTTATTCGGATATATAAATAAAAACAATAAAATGCCAAATCAACTAGAGCCTCCCGAGATTAAACTAAAAGAAAATGCAGAAAAAATTAGGGGTGGTTAATAAATTTTAATAATACAGAGCAAAAATAAACCTCTGCCCTTAAGCAGAGGACAAATCTTTCAGATTTGTATTTTCACTCTGTCTCCCAAAGTCCAGACAAACCATGCCCTTTAGGGCATGTTAAGACACAAGGACTTTATGATATAAAAATGCCAACATGTTCATATTGCAAAAAAAGCTATAAATTCCCAAGAGGGCTGACAGTATTCAATATAGATGGAAAAACAATTCACTACTGTTCCAGCAAATGCAGAAAAAATTCTAGAATGAGAAACGCTAAAAAACTTAACTGGATAAAAAAAAGAAAATTAATAGTTGAAAAAGAGGCAGAAGAATAATTTATAGCAGGTATTTTAATGATTAATTATGAATAGAATATTTTGTAAAGCCATTCTTTATTTAAACATTACAAATAAAAATAAAATCGAAGAATTTATTAATTATTCTTCTCTTTTGTATGGAGCAATATGGCCACAGAAAGTTTTAGGTGGCTGGGATTTTGAGATAGATTTTGAGTTAGAAGATTATGATACATTTCAAAATGTAATGCTTCAGATAAAAGAAAATTTCCCCGAAATCATAAGGAATTATGAATTTTGTCTTGTTTCTAGAGAATTTAAATTAGACTTATTTCCAGAGGCACATAAAACAGTCTAATTCTCATGTTTTCACATAAGTTCTTCTTTTATAACTTTTAATAAAGGATAAAAACATGCATTTGCAATGGAAATAGCGTCTTCAGCATCTATTTTTGATGGGATATATCCATAATAATTAATATTATGACGAATTTTTCTTAGTGTGTCTATAAGTTTTATTGGCCTATTTGTTTTTACTTGAATTTTTTCTAATTCTTTTATTTGGGTTATATGGTCTTGGGAGACAATACCCTTTGATATTAATCTTGCATCTCCAATCATGCGGAAACATTCATAAACATTTCTTATAATATTAAATGCTGAGTCTTCGTTAATAGATAGCTTTAGAGTATAATCCAGCTCTCGCTCTGCCGCATTAATAATACTCGTTGCATTTTTCTTATCTGGATGTTTTATACGTTCATTCATTATGATCTTACTTCCAAAAATCCATCGAGTACAAATCCATTAGCAATGTTTGAAAACAGATTTAAATCAATTTTATTTCTAGAGAAAATATGTAAGTTTATCACGACATTTTTTCTATATCCAAGTTGTTTAATAATTACAAATTTTAATATTCTAAATTCATTATTATCTAAAACTTCTACTGCAATATCTATATCACTCTCTTCAGTATCATCCCCCCAACGGTAACTCCCAAAAAGAATAATTGTTCTTGCTTGAGGTAATTGTTTATGAACGGCTTCGATAATATCAGATTCATATATTTTATCAAGATTGTATGGAATTTTTTTTGTTATGAAATGAGGATTCTTCTGATTAGCTATTAGAGCCCATGTTTTTCCCACAATTTCTCTAATCAAAAGTTCTCGCTGTATTAATTTTTCTACGGCTTGTTTTGTTGCTGTTTTAGATGAGTTAATATGTTTAGACAATTCAGTAAGCCCTATTTTTGTTCTTGGAAAAGCAAAAAACCATGCCAAACTTTTTTCATAAGCTCTTTCCAATTCTTCTATTTTTACGCCCTTTAATGTTTGTTTCATACTATTGAACATTTTAGGAACTATATAAACTTTTCTATTACCGCATGGTTCTATTAATATTCATATGTACATTTTAAGAACCATTGATTTGATAAAAATTGTAACAATTTCATCATAAAAAGCTTAATCTAAATCTTTTTGGAAAAATTTTTATAAAGAGAATTATTTTGTGTTTTTTATATATATTTTAATTTTATCGTCGATAAAATTATTTTTTTAATAGAAAGATTTTTAAATATAGATTATTTTAAATTAGAATAATTAAGGCAGTTTCTAACTGATAAATTAACCAAATTAATAAATTATTAGTCAAAACTGTCTAGTTTTAAATAAAAAGAAATTAGGTACTACAATTAATAAAAAAGTAATGGCTAAAAATAAATATTAAAATGACAACAGAAAAGTATGACGCAGAGAGTATTAAGGTTTTGGAGGGCCTGGAAGGAGTAAGAAAAAGGCCGGCCATGTATATAGGAAGTACTGGAAAAGAGGGTCTTCATCATCTAGTTTACGAGATTGTTGATAATTCTGTTGATGAAAGTTTAGCAGGTTATTGTGATTTAATTAGGGTAAGTATAGATAAAGACGGAGGTATTACTGTTAATGATAATGGAAGAGGCATTCCTATTGATAAACATCCTATCTACAAAAAATCAGCTATGGAAATAGCTCTAACCAAGCTTCATGCAGGAGGAAAATTTGAAAAACAGGCCTACCAAATTTCAGGAGGATTACACGGGGTTGGAGTTAGTGTAGTTAATGCTCTATCAATAAAATTAAGGGCGGTTGTTTTTAGAGATGGCAGGATTTATCAGCAGGAATACAAGATTGGAAATCCCCTTTATGATGTTAAGGTAATTGGTAATTGCGATAAAGAAAAAACAGGAACTGAAATAACTTTTTATCCAGACAAAGAAATTTTTTCTACAGTTGAATTTGATTTTGGATATTTAAGAAAAAGACTACAGGAAATTGCTTTTTTAAATCCCGTTAAAATTATTTTAAAAGACGAAAAACAAGACAAGGAAGAGACTTTCGACTATAAGGGCGGTTTAATAGAATTTATAGATCATGTAAACAAATCCAAAGGAATCCTGCATAAACCCATCTATTTCAAAAGGCAACAGGATAACAATGTTATTGAAGCAGTTATCCAGTATACAGAGGGTTATAACGAAAACATATTTGGATTTGTTAATACGATTAATACAACAGAGGGGGGAACTCATGTTTCGGGCTTTAAAACCGCTCTGACAAGAGCAATAAATGACTATGTTACTAAAAAAGGAATGCTAAAAAATGAAAAAATAGTTGGAGAGGATACAAGAGAGGGTCTTACTGCTATAATCAATCTTAAAATGAGAGATCCTCAATTTGAGGGTCAGACAAAAACTAAACTAGGAAATTCGGAAATGAAGGGAGTTGTTGATTCTATTGTCTATGTTGCTCTAACAGAATTTTTTGAAGAAAATCCAACCATATCCAATAAAATTGGACAAAAAATTGTGACAAGTGCAAGAGCTAGAGAGGCGGCTAAAAAAGCAAGGGATTTAGTAAGAAGAAAAAATATTTTAGGATTTTCTGGTTTACCAGGAAAACTTGCAGACTGCTCAAGCAAAAAAACAGAAAAAACAGAACTATATATTGTCGAGGGAGATTCTGCGGCCGGCTCATCAAAAATGGCAAGAGATAAAGAATTCCAGGCGATTCTGCCTCTAAAAGGTAAAATTCTAAATGTTGAAAAATCAAATCCTATAAAAACACTAAGTTCAGAAGAAATTCTTAACCTGATTACAGCCATAGGCGCGGGAGTAAAAGAAAACTTTGATATTTCAAAACTAAGATACAACAAATTAATAATTATGACAGATGCTGATGTTGATGGACAGCATATAATGACTCTGTTATTGACGTTTTTTTACAGATATCTTCCAGAATTAATTGAAAATGGCAATATTTATGTTGCTGTAAGTCCTCTATACAGGGTTAGAAAGAAAAAAGATTACTATGTTTATTCTGATGAAGAGCTGAAAAAAATTTTAGACAAATTAGGAAAATCTGAAGTTCAAAGATTTAAGGGATTGGGAGAGATGAATGCAGATCAACTATGGGAAACTACCATGGATCCAAAAAAAAGAATTTTAAAGAGGATTACAATAGAAGACGCAGTTTTAGCTAACGAAACTTTTTCAATGTTAATGGGAGATGTAGTTGGCCCCAGAAGAAAATTCATCGAAAAAAATGCGAATATTGCAGAGGTAGATATTTGAAGTAAGAATCATGACAGAATGTATATTTTGTAAAATTGTAAAAGGAGAAGCTCCTTGTCATAAAATTTGGGAAGATAAGAAACATTTAGCTTTTTTATCTACTTTTCCAAATACTGAAGGATTTACAGTAGTAATAACAAAAAAACACTATCTAAGTTATGCTTTTGATTTGCCAGATAAAGTTTTGGAAGATCTTGTTATATCGTCTAAAAAAGTAGCTAAGTTACTAGATGAAAAACTTGAAGATGTTGGAAGAACAGGAATGATTTTTGAGGGTTTTGGAGTTGATCACCTACACGCAAAATTATTTCCAATGCACGGAACTAAAATGAAAGAGTGGAAGCCTCTAAAATCAAATGTTGATAAATATTTTGAAAAGTATGAGGGTTATATTTCTTCACATGATTACAAAAGAGCAGATGATTATATGTTAAAAAAATTAGCTGAAAAGATAAGAGGAGAAAAATGATAAAAGCATACTTTTTTGATTTTGGTGGAACACTCGCAGAAGTTAAAGAACCTATCTCTGTAAGCGGAACTTTTGGACAAGAAATAAAAAATGCTCTATTTACTCGCCCATTCCATAATGTAGAATTTAATGATGGCGATAGAAAAAGAGCTTATAAAGCCCTGTCTGAAACTAAAATTGATTTTTACCAAGATAGTAAAGAGGTACTATCTAATTTAAGAAAAGAAGGATATAAATTAGCCCTAGTTTCAAATATGTATGAGATTACAGCTAAATTAATCAGAAAATCTTTTCCTGAATTTATTAATATGTTTGATTTTTTGGCTATTTCCTCAGAGATCGGTGTGATGAAGCCTGATTTGAAAATTTTTGATTATACATTAAATAATATTAATAATAATTTAGAGAATAAGATTTCTCCAGATCAGTGTGTCATGATTGGGGATAGTCTAGATTATGATTATTATCCAGCCATTAAATTTGGCATGCAAGTTAAATTTATTGATAGAAAAAAGCAAAATTTAAGTGATATATTAAATAAAATCTAAACACAATAAAAATTTAATAAAACATGGAAGAAAAATCTAGAGAAGATAACGAAACAGGAAAAAATTTTGATGATGAAGAAAGCGATGAAATAAGAAAAAAATCTGATAATGAAGAAAATAATGGTAATAACATAGAGGTAGAACAGCTTGATAAAGAGCTGAACTTAAAAGATATAGATGAGAATAGGATTTTAAACAGTGAGATTTCTAGAGAGATGAAAAAAGCGTATATTGATTACGCTATGTCAGTAATTGTTTCTAGAGCCCTGCCCAGTATTGAAGACGGTTTAAAACCAGTTCATAGAAGAATTCTTTATGCAATGAAATTAATGGGGTTGGAAAAAGGAATGACTAAGAAATCAGCTAGAATTGTTGGAGATTGCATGGGTAAATTTCATCCGCATGGTGATATTGCTATTTATGATTCGCTAGTAAGAATGGCACAGGATTTCTCACTAAGATATCCTCTAGTTATAGGCCAGGGCAATTTTGGATCGCTCGATGGGGATTCTGCAGCAAGCATGAGATATACTGAAGCAAAACTTAACAAATTAGCTGTAGAATTACTGCAAGATTTAGATAAAGAAACAGTAAACTTTATTCCTAATTTTGATAATTCTTTAGAAGAGCCGGTTGTTTTACCGGGAAAAGCACCAAATTTGCTTATTAACGGATCAAGCGGCATTGCAGTCGGTATGACAACCAACATCCCCCCTCATAATTTGTCAGAGATTTGCGATGGAATCATAGAAGTCATCAATAAGCCAGAAATTGAAATAGAAAAACTAATGGATATAATTAAAGGTCCGGATTTCCCGACTGGTGGCCAGATAGTTGGAACAAATTTAAAAGAGTTATACGAAACAGGAAGAGCTAGTTTAACTGTTAGGGGAAAAGTTACAACAGAGGAAGAAAAAAATAAAGAGCTTATTATTATAACCGAAATACCCTACCAAATCAATAAATCAGATTTAGTCAGACAAATTGCAGAGCTTGTAAGAGATAAAAAACTTATAGAAGTTTCAGATATAAGAGATGAAAGCAGCAAAGGAAAAATTAGAATAGTTATAGAATTAAAAAAAGACACTAATCCTCAATTCACAATTAACAGATTGTATAAATCAACAAACTTACAAACGAGATTTGATGCAGTTATGGTTGCTTTAGAAGCAGGCATACCAAAAACGTTTAGTTTGAAACAGATGATTTTAAGCTATATTAATTTTAGAAGAAAAATTATAAGAAAAAAAACAGAGTTCGAGTTAAAAAAAGCTGAAGAAAGACGGCATATAGTAGATGGATTACTAATTGCCTTAAAAAATTTAGAGTCAGTTATTGAAACAATTAAAAAAAGCAAAACAATTATTGAGGCAAATGAATTATTGCAGCAAAAATTCAAACTAACAAAAAAACAGGCAGATGCTGTTTTAGATATTACCCTAGGCAAATTAACCTCTCTAGAAAGAGAAAATTTAGTTAAAGAAGAAGAAGAATTAAAAAATTTCATATCTAAACTAAAATTAATTTTAGGTGATGAAAAAGAAATTTACAAAATCATTAAATCAGAATTAAACGAAATAAAAAAGAATTATGGGGATAATAGAAGAAGTAATGTTATAAAAAGTATCAAAGAAATTGAAGAGAAAGATCTTATCCAAAAAAAAGATATTCTTATTACAATAACTGAAAAAGGGTATATTAAAAGAATGCCCTTTAAAGCTTATAATGAACAGAAAAGAGGGGGAAAGGGGGTTATTGGAGCTGAATTAACATCAGAAGATTATGTCAATAGTTTAATAAGTTGTTCCACACATGATAATTTATTATTGTTTACTGCAAGAGGAAGAGTTTTCTGGCTTAAAGCATACATAGTTCCAGAAACCCAGAGATATGGAAAAGGACAGGCTATTGTAAACCTGTTAAATATTAAAGATGATAGAGTAACTAATGTTATTGCTGTCAAAGAATTTAAAGATTATTTATTTATGGCAACTAAAAAGGGCCAGGTAAAAAAAATTAAACTGGACATATTTGCAAAGCCAAGAAGCACAGGAGTAAGAATAATTAACCTGCCTGCTGATAATAGCGATTTAGTTGTCGGGGTTAAAAGAATTACAAAAAGCCAGCAGGTTATGTTGGTAAGCAAAAAAGGCCAGGCAATCAGATTTAATTCAGATAATGTAAGAGAGATGGGAAGAGCTAGTTACGGAGTCACTGGAATTAAATTAGAAAATGACGAATTAGTTAGTTTAGAAATTGTTGATGATGTTAATAGGTCGTTACTAACAATAACTGAAAAGGGGTATGGAAAAAGAAGTACAATAGAAAATTACAGACTTACCGGAAGAGCTGGAAAAGGGGTTATTAATCTAAGAATTAATGAAAAAACAGGAGAGGTTGTTGGAACAATTGACGTAACAGATAAAGATAAATTTATCGTCTCAACTAAAAAAGGAATAGTAATAAAAACTAGAGTTAAAGACATAAGAGTTATGGGGCGCGCTACATCAGGAGTAAGAATAATAAGGCTACAGCACGGAGATAAAGTAAGCACTATAGCAAGATTAATAGAGGATGAAATTGATATTAAAGATGGAGGTCAGGTTAGTAATTGAAAAAAGATAATAAAAAATTATTCTAGATATCTTTCTTTTAAATTTGAAGTCATTTCTCTATAATGTTCAAAAGCCCCATTAAAATCTCTAGATCTCACAAAAGAAACAGCTTTTCTAATTTCTTTATAAAGATTGTCCCATATTGATTGAGAATCTTCTCTTTTATTAACTGCATCAACAATTAGCGGAGCTATCTTATAGTATTCTCTTATAGCTTTTCTTCCAGCATAATCTTTCATTAAGATTTTGTCTCTGAAATTTCTCAATGTTTTAAGCTCAAGGCAGTTATCTGCAAGGCCTCTAGCATTTATACAAGCAGTTGTTAGGTAACAGCTACTTCCGCTTGAATTGGAATCGCTACTACTTTCTTTATCTTCTTTTTTATCATTAATTCCAGTTCCAGAATAATTATGATAGCGTTCTCCATTCTCATTATATCTATGCTCTTTTCCATATTCATAACCTTTTATATATTCCTTTGGCTCATAAAATCTTAACGGATTCCACATATCATTAAAATAGCCTTCTTTCTGTCCATCATGAACTCCTCTTTCATATTGCTCTTCTTCATATGTTTTTCCCATTTTCTAAAACTCCTTATAATATTTACCTAATTCATCTTTACTATATACCTCACTATTTTTTATATCTTTATTTTCTGCCATATTTTATTATATTTTTTAATTTAATACAGAGCAAAAATAAACTTCTGCTTTTAAGCAGAGGACAAATCTTTCAGATTTGTATTTTCGCTCTGTCTCCCAAAGTCCAGACAAACCATGCCATTTAGGGCATGGTAAGACACAAGGACTTTATGATATTAATAACTTAAAGCTATATTAAAACATTTCTGTTGAAAAAATTAACCAGCTAGTAGCAAATTTTAGTTTAAGAAATAAAAAACCGGTAAAAATAGATTTAAAAGACAAAAAAATCAATAAATCAGAAAAATAAGCTGAGCGAGAGAAACTTCGCTGTTAATTTAAGGCTATCAAGCTTATATTAAATAAAAATAGTTAAAAAACTTATTCTCATTTTTTTGATAAAAAATCTTAAAACAAAAGATTTATAAGTACCTATGTACTTAGGTACTTATGGTATTAAAAATAGAATTTAATGATGAATTTGAAAGAAAATTTAGAGAGTTAGCTATGAGAAAATATGGTTTTTATAAAGG
>CAYJSY010000019.1:0-9828 GCA_964372925.1 Candidatus Woesearchaeota archaeon | reverse complement strand
TGTGCCCTAAAATTCCTGATTTTTTGGTCTCAAAAACTTCAAACAAACCATCGCCATCAGAAATTTCTAATTTCTGATCCCTCAAAATTACATTTTGAAGTTTTAGGCGTAGGTAAAATACAAGAAGTTTTTGATATCTTGGTTTTAATATGAAGAAAAATATTTTAATAATAAACATCTGCAAAGAGAAATTACATTATTATGAATTTGTTAAACCAATCGAGGATATTATAAAAAAATTAGGAGAGAGCTATTTTGTTAGAGGTTATAAGGGCTTGAAGAAAAAAGATTTAAATAAAGCCAGTAAGGTTATAATTTGTGGTACAAGTCTTTTTGACAATGAATTTATTAAAGATATAAATAAGTTTAGTTGGTTAAAAAATTTTAATCGGCCTGTTTTAGGGATTTGTGGGGGAATGGAAATAATTGGATTAGTTTTTGGAGGAAAATTGAAAAGAAAGACGGAAATTGGTTTTTATAAAGAGCGATTTGAAAAAAAATTTCTTGGGATAAGTGGAGAGATCGAAGTTTATCATTTACATAATTATTCTGTTGATTTTTCGCAATTAAACGATTTTGAAGTTTGTTGTTTTTCAGACACAGAGATTAATAAAGTTGCTCAGGCAGTTAAACATAAAAATAAAAAGATTTACGGAGTTTTGTTTCATCCAGAAGTGAGGCAGAAAAATTTAATAAATTTTTTTTAGGCGCGGTTATCTAGCAATCTTTATTAACTCAATTTTAATGATAATGTAATGAAAATAGACGCCGATTTTTACAGAAAAAAATTAGATAATGGAGTAACTGTTATATTTGAAAGAAGAGAGATACCTGTTGTTTCTGTTGCCAGTAGTGTTAAGTTTGGAGCGCAGTATGAAAAAGAGGATGTAAAGGGGATAAGTCATTTTATAGAACATCTAGTTTTTAAGGGAACTAAAAATAGAAAGGTAACGGATATTCCTAAAGAAATAGAGAGCAGAGGAGGAATTATAAATGCCTTTACTGGAGAGGATGTCACTTGTTATTGGAATAAACTTCCTAGCAATTATTTTAATCTTGGAGCAGACATTTCTAGAGATTTAGTTTTGAATCCGTTATTTGAGAGCAAGGCTTTAGAGAGGGAAAGAAAAGTTATTTTAGAAGAGATAAAAATGTATATTGATAATCCGGGCTCTTATGTTCTTGAAAAGATAAAAGAGATGTTATATAAAAAGCCATTTAATATGTCTATCGCAGGAACGTTGAAAACGGTTTCTTTTTTATCTAGAGAAAAAATAATAGAGCTATTTAATTCAATTTATTCAACTAATAACCTTGTTTTTACGGTCGTTGGAAGGGCAGATTTTAAGGAAGTTTTAAAAGAAGCAAAAAAATTCCCAAAAACTAAAAAAAACATAAGTTACATACCTATTATTAGCAGTAATGGAAATTTTGTGAAAAAGAGAAAGGGAATAGATCAGGCTCACGAGGCTTTAGGATTTCATATGCCAAAATTAACAGATAAAAATAGATATGCGGCAGAAATTTTTGATAATATTTTAGGCGGAGGGATGAGCAGCAGATTATTTCAGGAGGTTAGAGAGAAGAGAGGGTTATGTTATGCTATTAGAAGCAATTTAGAGCAATCAAAAGATTATTCTTATGAGTCTATATATGTTGGAACAGTTAGAGAGAAAGTCAGCGAAGTTAAAGCAATTATTCTCAAGGAAATTAAAAAATTAAAAAATTTAAATAAATCTGATTTAGAGGAAGCTAAAGAAAGACTCATAGGTTTAAAGGAGATTAATAAAGAAAGGTCTGAAGCGAGCATGTTCGAGCTATTACAGGAAGAAATAGGTGGCAATGCCGAAAATTATTACAGGTATGAGAAAAATATAAGTAGAGTTAATCTGAATGAGGTAAGGGCGTTAAGCAATTTAAAGGGATATAGTTTTGTCGCTCTACTGCCTAGTTAGTCTGCTATTTTATAATGAAGTTGAATTTCATTTTTAGAGAGTTTCTTTGTTCCGATTAGTTCTAACCTTGCTTCAAAATCGGCTTCTGCAAAAATTTTTATTCCTTTACCAAAAATACTCGGTTCTATATCAAGGTAAATTTCATCAATTAAATTTTCTTTCAGAAAACTAGAGTTTAATTTTCCGCCACCACCAACAAGAACCTTTGTAAAACCTTTTTCTTTTAATAATTTTATGGCCTCTTTTGGCGATTTAACAATAGCAAAATTAGAATTAGGAGCAAAATCTTCTTTTGAGACCACAACTGTAAATGGATTCCCAATTTTACTAAATTCATCATTGGCTTTCATAATTTCGTAGGTATTTTTACCAATAACAATATTTTTTGTTTTTTTGACTAGTTTAAAGAAATTTAACCACTCTTCTTCAGACCAGGGAGTTTCATTATTTTCTCTGGCAATATATCCATTTATAGTCTGAGCCATATATAAAATTACTTTCATGATACTTATATAATTCAATTAACTTATCTTAAAAATTCCTACTTAATTTTTTTGAGATTCCTATTTCTATATTCTATTAATAAAATACCTAGAATAGTTGGAAAAATTCCGGGCAGTATATAAAATAGTATAGTTGGATTTAACTCATCATTTTCGCTATCAGAGGACATAAATTCATGCTCGACTAATTCTAGAGAGCTTAGCCATAAGAGACCAGAAAATAAAAGGGTTATACCAATTATATAAATTAATTTAAAATTCATAAAAAAAATGAAAAAAATTTTTTATTTGCTTGCTCCGTAGTAAACACCAAGAGTTACAACTCCAATAACAAGATGCAATACAGTTATTTCTGTGTTGATATTTAGCAACTGCATTAAGAGTCCTTGAACGCCGGGTATGAAATAAACAACACCTAAAACTAGTGCTATCCATCCAAGCGACATATTATAACCAGGACCTTCACCTTTAGTTCCCACCCATATACCAATAATTCCGGCAATTAGATGTAAGACATTTTGAAACGAGTTTGTTCCAAAAAATGCTCCTGTTTCAGAAATTAGAGGATTACTCACAAATCCTGCGATTCCAACCAGAGTTAAAACAATACCTAGTATAAGAGCAAATGTTTTTTGAGTACCTGCCATATTCCCTCCTTTCAATTAAACTACTCGTTTAATAATTATTATAGGGAAAACCTATTTAAATAGGTTTTGTTTTTTTAAAACATCGGTTATAATGTCATTTAAAAGGTGTTTTGTTAGTATAAATTTAGGCAGGGAGGCAATACTTGAAATTAAAAAAATCCAGAAATTTGTTAAAAAAGATTTTGTTGGGAAACTTACAGAAACTAAAAATTTGCATTTAACTTTAAAATTTTTAGGCGAGATTGATGAAAATAGAGTATTAGAGGTTAGAGAGAGTTTAAAAAAAATTAAATTCAAAGAGTTTGAGGCCAAATTTGGTAAAGTCGGAATTTTTAATGAAAACTCTATCAGAATAATCTGGATAGAATTATTAGGAAATATCATTTATTTACAGAAAGAAGTTGATTTGGCATTGAGTGATTTATTTAAAAAAGAAAAATATTTTATGAGCCATATAACTATAGCAAGAGTAAAAAAAGTTTATGATAAAAACAGATTAATTAGGAAAATAAATTCTTTAAAAACTAATTCCTCTTTTAGTGTAAAGAAGTTTTATTTAATGGAGTCTAAATTAAGTCCAGAGGGTCCGATTTATAGTGTGATTGAAGAGTATAAGCCAGATTAATGAAATCTGTCTAAAATTATTTTTCTAATAAATCAATAAACTCTTTTGTTTTTAATTTTAATATCGCTCTCAATTCTTCTTCTGCCGCATTAATTGTATTTTTAATAGTTTTAAATTTTTCAAGAAGTTTTTCTGATTTTTTTGGACCTATATTTGGAAAAGCCTCTAAAATGTAGGATTTTTGTTCGTTAAAATCTTTTGGAATTTTCGAATGCAATGAAATTTTATTTTTTGTTTTTATCTGCCTTTTTGCTAAATTTACCAAATATTTTGCCGTGTCCTCATAATCATAGGAAAAGATAATTGGTATTTGGTAATCGGTAATTATTGATAATACTAAACCTCTGACTGCTTTAGAAATATTATCATTCTTAATTTCTTTAAAATTTCCTTCAATAATCAACAGAGATTTATTTTTCGGCATTTGACTTAATTGTTTTATTAGTCTTTTATTTATCATTGATGTGATGAAATCAGAAATTGTTTTTCTTTCAATAACAAATTTTCCAATTAAGTAATCACCAACATCTAGATGCCTTTTTTCTAGTTTTATTTCTTTATATAATTCTGAAAGAACAAGCGAATTTTTTTCGTGGATATCTGCTATTATTAGAGGATATTTTTTTCTTGACCTTTTAATTTTTTTAAAAATATCGTGAAACATTTTATTATTCTTCCTGCTCTAAATTTCTATCTGGCCCATAGAACCGCCATTATATATAACTAATGATAACAATATTAATAAATCTTATTTCTAATTTAAATTATGAGATATAGAGTTACTCCAGAACAATATGAAGAGCTTATAAAGGCAAGAGATAACTGGCCTGAAAAACTTAGTTATCTTTGGAGAGGGCTTTTTGGTGGTAGATGTGCAATAGGATATTTAACTTTTATTTCAGGATTGAAGGATGAGGATGTAAAAGGTGGTTTTTTTGGCCCCGAAATTTTTAAAAAACAAGGATTAGAAAAGCTTTCACAGATTTATGGCATTCCTAAAGATATTTTTGATAATTTATATTATAAAAATTTGAAAGCTTCTGGTTCTAGGGTAAGATCCGAAGTAGTTTTGATGGCGTTTAGAAATTTTTTAAATAATGTTGAACTTATTTATGAAAATAAAATAAAATCAATTGAGGAAGAAGTAGATAATTCTGAAGCAGAAGACTATAGCCCTTTTTATAGTCTTGAAAGAGAGAAAGAGCTTGTTTCTGTGTAAAATTATTTCAGAGAATAACCATTATTTTTTTGTATATAAAAACTTAAAAATAAAATTTGATAAGATAAAAAATGGAGAATAATAAAAAGTTCGGGCTAGAATGGATGGTAGACTTTCCGATTCTTTATAAAAATCTTTCTGAAAAATATTTTGATAATATAGAAGAGATTATAAGAATGCCCGTACATCCTAATCATCTAGGGAATCCAGAGTTAAAAGGAGCAGAACCTGCGATAAATCACACTTTAAATCTATGGGTTAAAAACTTAAAAGATGTTTTTCCTGGAGCAGATATTTTTTGGGACTTTCAAAAATTGTTTTCTTCTTCTTACAATAGCTATAAGATAATTGTAGATGTTGTTGACGGCGGGAGGAATTTAAGAAGAGGAGGGGATGACGTGACTTCTACACTGGTTGCGATAGACTCTGAAAATAATATTCCATTAGCTATTGTATCTTATCCATTTAGAATGGTAAGGTATGTTGATTTTAATGGAGAGGCTTACTGGTTGCCCAATAATTTTGAAGAGACGAGAGAGTATAATGAAAAAGGCCTCGATTATTTTAAGATTGATCCTAAAAAAACAAAAAATAATCTAGAAGAATTAAGAGTTTTAGAAAGGTGCGATATGAGCAGAGAAGATTACTTGAGAAAAAAATTAGACGAATTAAGAGATATTCTAGATGGCAGAGTAATGAGATTTGTCGGCTCTCTTTCAAAGATGTTGATGACCTTAGTTACTGGAACATCTGATGTTTTTATTTCAAAAAAGAAAAGAAAGGAGCCATTTCATGATTATGCTGCAGCTAAAAAAATAATTCTGGATTTAGGCGGAAAATTTACAGATTTAGATGGAGAAGATTTAAAAAAAGAAAAAGAGATTAATGGGATTATTGCAGCATCCTCAGAACAAAATTATAATCTAATTACCAACTTTATTTTTAAAAAATAAATTTTTAAAATAAAGTTTTTTGTTCTTGCTTATCTTTGTTATTTTTTGGTATTAAAAAGCTATTATCTAAATCTTTTTTAACGCTTTCTATAGAGGTATACATTTTTTTTTCTTTGCTTCTTGAAGCATAATAAAATATTTCATCTAGAGTGTCTAAGGTCATTAATATTATTAGACTGCCTTTCATTAGTCTGGCAGTTCTTCCAGCCCTCTGAATTTTTCTAATTGCAGATGGAACTGGTTCGTAAAAAATAACTGCGTTTACTTCTGGAATGTCTAACCCCTCTTCCGCAATAGAGGTAGCACAAATTATATTAATTTTTCCTTCTTTGAATTCGTTTATTATTTCCTTCTGTTCTTTCTGGCTCAATCCTACATCAGCCCTTTTTGCCTGACCTATGAATATTTTTGATTTAATTCCCTCAATACTATTAAGTTCCTTGCAGATTCTTGCAACAGTGTCTCGATATTGAGAGAAAACTATCGCCTTATTTTTTGGATTTTTCATTAACTCTTCAATTAATAATTTTAATTTCAGTAATTTTGGATGCTCTATGTTCTTTGAAATAAGGTTGTTTATTTTTATATAAGCATTATTAAAATCGCTGTTTTTTATAAGCTGTTGAACAGCTTTTGATTTTTTTTGAGATGCCTGATTATAAATAGATTTTATATAGTTAGAGGCAGTGTAAATTGTTTGAGTCTCTAAAAGCTCAATAAGGTGAGAAAGTTTTATGGCCTTGGCGCAGGCGCTTGCTCCACTAAACATATTAAAATTTTTATTTCCAGATGATATGGAAGCCATTATTTTTTCCTGCAGTTTTAATAAATTGATTTTAGTTGGAAAATCGAATAAAAGTTTCCTATTTTTTAGCTCCTGGATTTTTTTATTGTAAACATTTTTTATTAAAGAGTTTATTTCTTTAATTTCTTCTGGAAGTTCTACTTTTACTATTTGAAAATCCAATTCCTGCAAATATTCTTTTACGTCTTCACTTTCGCGAGTTCTTATTTCAATAGACTCAATGTTTAGATTAATTGCAATTTGTTTTATTCTTGCCTTGTCTGTACCAGGACTTGCAGTTATGCCCAGTACTCTACAATTTTTTGCTTGTTCTTTATATTTATTTGCTATATAGGTGTAGGCATAGTTTTTTAAGCATCTATGGCACTCATCTTCAACTAATAGACTAACTTCTTCTAAATTATACAGATTATTTTTTAAGTCGTTTGATATACATTGAGGAGTTGAGAAAACTATATCGGAACTTTCCCATAACTTTTTTCTTTTTTCTGCAGATACGTTTCCTGTAAAAATAGTCAACTCTGCAAATAACTCTGGAAGATGTTTTTTAAAGTAGTTGAGATGCTGTTCTGCAAGGGGCCTTGTTGGAGCTAGAAAGAGAGTTTTAGTTGCAGGAAACTTTTTTTGCGTATAAATAGATAACATTAGGGCTATCAGGGTTTTTCCAATGCCCGTTGGCAGTACAACTAGACAATTTTTCCCCTTACAAATTTCATAAATGTCTTGCTGGTATTTTCTTGGATTTATTGATTTTAAAATATCTTCTGGCATGATTTTAATACAGGAAAAACCTTTATAGTTCTTTCTAAATAAAAGCCTTTTTTTATTTATTTAGTATAACCATTATAAGAATAAGACTAACTATAAGAAATGATAGAAAAACTCCCAACATTATGATAGTGGAATATATTTCTAAAAATGATTTCTGATAGTTTATTGGCTGGCTTTTTGAGGATAATTTTTGAATTTTAATGTTTTTTTGATTTATTATTTCTGTAGCATCCGATTTAACTAGATTATTGCAATCTTTTATAGTAAGAGTTATATCTTTTTTTAAATTTTCAGAATAATCTAAATTAATCGATAACTTATAATCTCCCGGCTTTAAATCTGGAACTCTAAACCGAAAAACTTTTTTATATAAGCCCCCCGCATTAATTTCAAAAGATTCAGAAAAATCTATTTTTAAATCACCACTGTTTATATTAATGGAGGCTTGTTCATTCTCATTTCCTGGATTCTCTAGCTCTAAAAAAAGGTTATTAAAATCATTAATACAGGACTCTTTATTTTCCAACTCTGTTTTAAGTAATCTTTTGTTATCATTTTTTTCTATTTCTAGTGAATAGTCGATATTTATTTCTTGTTTTATATCTGAATGCCTCCCAATCAATTTTAATTCAATTTCATATTCTTCTTTTTGTAAAACCGATGGCAGCGTAATATCAATCTCTTTTTTATTTTCTTCATTTATATTTAAATTTCTAAATTTAATCTTTTTTTCAATATCCTTATCATCACTATCTAGATTAATCTCGAGTTCAATATCTTCAATTTTTATATCATCAAAAAGGTATTTGTTTTCTATTTCTACAACAAAAGATATTTTTGAGTCCGGGCTTGCTATTATATCCCCGCCAGTTTCATCAGCATCATTTTGTTTTTTTCCATCTACATACACTTTTATCTTGTTTAGTTTAAGTGGGTTACATATCTGATCAAAAGAGTAAAAAGCGGGAAAATTTTCGCTAAATTCTACGAAATCCAGACCGATGACATTTCTGTCTTTAACACAGTAGTGTCCGTCATATGAGTTAATATCACTATTCCAGCAACTATTTCCGCCATCAAAACCAACTGGCATAGATTTCCAGGAATTATCCCCTCCAATTGCAAATCTCCAGAATTTATTTGAGGAAAAAGAACAGAAATTTCCGTTTATTTCATTTCCAATACCATTTACCTTGCAAAGCATATGTCCAAAACTACTAGGGCCCGCAAATAAAGTTTGTAAGGATAATTTTTGTATTAAATCGTAGCCATTTATTCCGTTGTCTGCATTTAAACACTCTCCATTAACAGAGCCGTCTGGAAAGGTAACAATAACCCCCACTCTATCTGCAATAATCAGTGGAGCCAGCAATATTAGGGTTAAAAGGTTAAACAACGCCGCGAATTTTATTTTCATCATTTTTTTTCTGAAAGGTTATTTTTTCTATTAACTGTTTACATATTTCTTTTTCATTTAATCTTCCTTTTTCATAAATTGTTTTTCTAGTTTTTGGAAGTAAGAATGAAAATGCTATATTCGAGGTTATATGAACTAGGGTAAATGGAATTGCAGTAAGAAATGAGATAAGAATTCCGTAAAAAAGTAATCCTGACATAAGATTTATTGATATCTCAAATATAATAGTAGTTATTGCCATTATAGCTACTGTCTTAACATAGGTGGGTTTTTGAAGGAAAACTCCTCCTAGTAATCCTGCAATAGCTCCGTTTGCAGAGTGAACTATTGTCCATGGGCCGTGTCCGCCCAAAACAAAAAAATTTGATAGATACCATGATGAAGCCCCGGTAAAAAATCCTTTTTTCCAGCCAAATAACGAACCGGCCAGAATAGCAAAAAAAGTAATTGGTTCTACACTTGGCAAACCCTGAAGAAGGATTCTTCCTAAAACTCCTGCAGTTATAAAAGTAATTATAAGCAACATTTCCTCAAACTTTAGTAGAGATAGGTGTCTCTGGATAGAATGAAAGGAAAGTTTTTGAATAACAGCTATCCTTTGATCAACTAGTTCTATATTTTTTTGTTTCTCAAGATTTTTTTTAGTATCAGTTATATTTCTATCTATAATTAATTCTGGAATCAGTTTTTTTTTCAAACTTTTTATTTCTCTCATACTATTTTTTCTATTTTTTAACTTATAAATATTCTCGTGATTTAATATAGCGTAAATCCTAAATAATCGAGCAAAGTAATTTAGGTCTTCTGAATATAGCATATGATAGCTGCTTAAAGATATCTACAGGCTTTTAGTCTGTAGTGCAACATATTTTTATTTGATACAGAAAAAAAGTAAACCACTGCCTTTAGGCAGTGGACGTTGCTTCGCAACGT
>CAYJSY010000018.1:0-10352 GCA_964372925.1 Candidatus Woesearchaeota archaeon | reverse complement strand
GATATCATCTTCATTGCGACGTCCTCTGCTTAAAAGCAGAGGTTTACTTTTTTCCTGCATCAGAAAAACCCTCCTTTCTTACCACCAATTAAAGTTGGTTGTTTGTTGGGTTTTTGGGATGCAAAAAAAATACAGAAGAATTTTTTGCACAGAAAATGTAGAGCATTTTCTTGTAATCCCAAATTGAAAACTGTATAACCCGCATAATAAATTATCTAGTTTTCAATTTATGAAGATAAAAATATGTTAAGTAAACTATGATTCTTAACATAGAGAAAGCGGATAAATTATTAATAAAATATAAAATAACCGAAAAATCGATTAGCATGAGGAGTCGATTTAGCGGAAATATCTAAAATGTAGTCGAGTGAAGCGAGGCTGGGAATGTTAAGTTTGATATTGGACTTAACAAAACAAGAAAACTTATAAACTTTCGATAAGAATTATTTCTAAGCGCTGGTGGTCTAATGGCTTATGATTTCTCGCTTCCAACGAGACGATCCGGGTTCGATTCCCGGCCGGCGCATTTTTTTATGTAGAAAAAAATAAAAGCTTTTAAATGATTAATCTGATTTATATGAATATGAAGCAATTATAACCTTTCCATAAAATACTAATATGACAGAAAAACAAAATAATAATGAAAAATTCAGCAGTTGGTATGATAAAAGCTATAAATATCTCTTATTTATACCAGTTATACTTCTGATTATCTCCTCATCTTATTTATTAAAAATATACTATGAAACTGGAAGTTTTATTCAAAAAGATATAAGTTTAACTGGCGGAACCTATATTACGGTTTATGGAGAGTTGAATGAAGAATTTGAATCAAATATAAAAAAAGAATTTGATGATGTTTCAATAAGAAGACTTACCGACATAAGAGCTGGAAAAAGCAATTCTTTTACCATAGAATCTTCTTCAAAACCAGAAGAGATTAAACCTGCTATTGAAAAATTGCTCGGCTACGAACTGAATGAGAAAAATTCTAACATAGAATTTACCGGCTCTGCATTAAGCAAAAATTTTTATAAACAATTAACAACCGCTTTAATAGTATCTTTTATTTTAATGTCTTTAGTTGTATTTTTTTTGTTTAGATCTTTTGTTCCAAGTATTGCTGTTATTTTTGCCGCTTTTTCAGATATTATAATGACCCTAGCTATTGCAAATTTTTTGGGAATTAAAATTTCTGCTGCAGGCATAGCAGCATTTTTAATGCTAATTGGTTATTCTGTTGATACAGATATTTTGCTTACAACAAGAGCCCTAAAAAGAAGAGAGA
Organism: Candidatus Woesearchaeota archaeon; assembly: GCA_964372925.1. Classification (GTDB taxonomy): domain Archaea; phylum Nanobdellota; class Nanobdellia; order Pacearchaeales; family GW2011-AR1; genus ARS1285. Next base: position 9,064 of record CAYJSY010000018.1, on the reverse strand, counting down.
TAAATCTAAACCAGAGAATTTATGGAGCATTTAAAACGGGCATTTTAATGACACTAACTGCCTTAATATCAGTTCTTCCAATTTTTTTTATTGTCTCTGGAATTCCCAGTTCTTTCAGACAAATATTTTTTATTTTGGCTATAGGATTGCTTGCAGATATTATTAATACATGGCTTACAAATGCAAGTTTAATTAAATGGTATTGTGAAAGCAAGGGAATATAAAATGAAAATTCACTGGAGAGTCTGGCTGCTTTTATTTATCTTAACAGCGTCTTTGTTGATTATCTCCCCAAACTTCAAAAAAGGGGTTGTAATAAAAAGCATTGAAAGAAATTCTACTGATTATGAAATAGGATTAAGACCCGGCCAAATTATAACAACTATTGATAATCAAAAAGTTAATAATGTAGATGATTATAATAAGTTAATATCAAAGTTTCCATTAAAAGAAAAAACTAAGTTAGTAATCAACACTAATGACGGAGAATTTATTCTTTTTACAAATCAGAGCCCTGAAATTGCAGTTTCGGGAATACCTAAAACTAAAATTAAAACAGGTTTAGATCTAAGTGGCGGAGCAAGAGCTCTCGTTAAAGCTCAGGATAAAGACCTCTCCTCTAGCGAATTAGAAGATTTAATTTCAATTACAAGCAATAGGCTCAATGAATTTGGTATAGCTGATATTTCGGTAAAACCAGTTAGTGATTTGAAAAATAATTATATGCTGGTTGAGGTTGCAGGAGCTACATCCTCTGATATAGAAGAGCTAATCTCTAATCAGGGAAAATTTGAGGCAAAAATTGGCAATAAAACTGCATTTATAGGCGGCGAAAAAGATATTACCTATGTAGCAAGAACAGGCGATCAGTCGGGAATATATTCATGCAATGAGTTTCAGTCAGATAATATATGTAATTTTAGGTTTACCATCTCTCTAAGCGAGGAAGCTGCAAAAAGACATGCTAATATAACCTGCGAATTAGGAATAAACTCAACCAATCCTCAATATCTTGATAAAACCCTCGATCTCTATCTAGACGATAATCTAGTTGATTTTTTGTTTATTGGAAGAGATTTAAAATGCAGTGAAACAACTCAAATCCAGATTTCTGGATCAGGGAAAGGAAGCACTAGAAAAGAAGCGTATGATAATTCTGTTAAAGAGATGAAACAGCTTCAAACGGTTTTAATAACCGGGAGTCTTCCATATAAATTAGAGATACTAAAAATTGACAACATATCCCCTGTTCTTGGAAGAGAATTCACCAAAAATTTATTAATTTTTGGAGCAATAGTTTTTTTTGCTGTCTCAACTATTATATTTTTAATATACCGGAAAATAAAAATTACCCTAGCAGTTATTCTTACAATGTTTTCTGAATCTTTTATAACTATAAGTATAGCCTCTCTAATTAACTGGAATTTAGATGCTCCAAGTATAGCTGGAATAATTGCTGGAATGGGAACTGGAGTTAATGACCAGATAGTTATTCTAGACGAAGCAATTTATAACAAGAGACTAAGCTTAAAAGAGAGAATTAAAACTGCTTTTTTTATAATTATAGGCGCATTTTTAACAATTATAGCTGCAATGCTTCCTTTATTCTGGGCGGGTGCCGGATTATTAAAAGGATTCGCACTAACAACAATTTTAGGAGTAAGTGTTGGAATACTAATAACAAGACCGGCTTTTTCAGAAATTGTTAGGTCTATTTTAAATGAGTAGACTAATGAAATATTTATAAGTTATTGAGAGGGGAAAATTTTTTGTATAAAAAGTAGTTAAATTTTATTTTTTAAAATTATTTCTAGGGCTTTACTCCAATCTTCTTTTGTTTTTTCATCTTTGCTAAAGACCATTCTAGAACCAACAGCTTTTCCACTCATACTTTTTAACATATCATAATCTGCTTTAAGAATGTTTAATAATTCATTTTCTGTTAATGCTCCAGCTATTCCTGCATAAATAAGTGCACCTAATCCATGGCCTGTTATAGAAGTTATAATAGAATAAGATATATTTCTTTTTTAGATTCTTCAATAATGTAATATCCTAAAGGAATGCCCTTTCTACCAGGCCTCAACGCATCATTAATTAAGTCGTCTAATTTTTTTTGTGCATTTTATTTTGAATATTTTTTTATTTCTTCGTCAGAAGAATCTGATTTTATACCATAATATGATTATAAATCTTTTCCAAGAGATTTATTTTTTAATATATTGTTAATCTCATTTTTATCTAGTCTATAATTCTTATTAAATAGATAAATTAATTTTGATAAATTAATAGTAAAATTTAAATAGTTTAATTTTTATATAATACAGAAAAAAGTGGTTATGAAAAATAAAATATTTAAACGTTTTTTTGTGTTTGCTGTAATTCTGTCTATGTTACTAAGTTTAGTAATTGCTCCAAGTCATCCAGAAGTTAGTGGAGAAGAACTTGGGGGTGGAACAGTTACATTCGGAGATCCTGGATGTACACCTGCTGATAAAGTCTGTCATTTTTTTGAAGATTGGTTTGAAGATTTAACTGGAGTTTCTGAAGAAGAACAAATTGAAGAGAGATATGCAGAAGCTAATGCTTTGATTCAAGAGGGAGATTATGCTAATGCAGGCGTTGCACTAAATAAAGCTGCAGATAGTCATGAAGCTTTACAAACAGAACTTGAAACTTTAGCAGAGACAACAGTTGGAACAACTGCTGAACAGACTACAAGTACTGAAACAGATTTACAGCAACCAAACAGCGAGTTGCATAATGCTATAAAAAAAGTTGTAGAAACTGAACAAACTATCCAAACACTTGATAATCAGCTAGATGCTATTCATACAGAGTTAATTAAAGATGTTAAAGAAGGAACATTGACAGAAGAAACTGCTGGAGATGTTTTTAATGAAGTGCAGGAAGCCAGTGTAGAAACAGAGATAGCAGTATTAGAGGAGAAAGAACAGGCTGAACAAATAATTTCTACAGAAACCGGAGTTAGTAAGCTAGAAGCTGAGATTGTTGTTTCAGATGTTGAAGAGGATACAGATTTACATGAAAAATATAAAAAAGATGTTAATCATGATGCAATTAACTCATTACAAACAGCTATAGTATCAATAGAGGAAGAAATTGAGACTCTGGAAGCTACAGGAGAAAATACAGTCGCTGCAGAAAAAGTTCTTGATCTTGCGGAATTACATTTAGAGAGAGCTGAAGTGGCATTAGAAGACGGAAATATTGGAAAAGCACACGGGTTATTTACATCTGCAGAACATCTCGTTGCTAATTCTGACAAATTCTTAGAAAATCCAGACGCAAATAGAGATGAACTAGTTGAGCTAGTTAAAACTCCTCAGGAAATTAAAGAAGATTTACTAAAAGATGAACATGCAGAACATGCAGGAGATGATAGTTTTTGGAGTGGGCTTACTGAAAAATATCCTGAACATGCAGATGAAATAAAAGCAGAACAGGAAAGAGCTGAAGAAGTTAATAAATTATTTAAAACAACAGATATTGATCAAAAAATAAAAGAACTTTTAGCTCAAGGAAAAAGTGAGGAAGAAGCAGATGGGTTAGTAGTAGATGCTTATACACATTTATACGGTGAAGAGTATATTCCTCCCGGAACTTATTACACAGAAATAAAAGAGGATCAAAAAGAGATACTAGGAGGAATTAGCGAGGTTGCAACAGATAAAAAGGGAAATATAATAGGCGGTTATTATGAAGGAAAGCTTATAACAACAACTGATATAAAAGATGGTGGTGGATTTGTTTATGGTCCTAAATATACAGATCCTACTACTAGTAATATTTATGAATATAAACTTGAAAGCGATGGCACAACTACTATTGAATATACAGATGTTTTAGGCCAGACTTACACTGAAGAACTTCCAGCTGATTATAATCCAACACTTGAATATGAAAAAGGTAATGAAGTTCATACTATTAATTATGAGTCAACAACAGGAGAAAATGTTGTAGTTGAACTTTCTGCACTTGGTTATGAAGTAAAGACTATTGAAGGAAGAGAATTAACAGAAGAAGCTTATAAAGAGGGTAATTATCCTGTTGCAGGTGGAGGAGAGCTAAAAATTGATGAGGCAATAGGATATACAAATGAGAATAAAGATGGCGAGGCAACTGTCTATACTTATAATCCTGAATTTGGAAATTATTATGATCTTTTAAGTGGACTTATACATACTCCTGATGTCTCTTCTCATGTAAAGAAAACTATATATGATGTGGCAAAAGGAGAATATAAATTAGACTATGGAGCTAAAAATTATCTTTTTGATCCAGCTAAAAATTCCTGGACACTGCCAGATGGAAAAGCATTAACTGTCCAGGTAGCTACAGCCCCTATTGGTAAAGAAAATGAAGGAGAGGTTAAACTTGCTAGTGGAGAAACCTGGAAATATGATTCAACAGGTTGGGTATCTTCTACCGGAGAAAAATATACCCCCTCTCCAAATAATTATGTTTATGCTCAGGCTGGAGAATCTCATGTAGATCCTCATACTGGAAAAACTTGGACGGCTGGTGCAAGTGCAAAAGGCGTAATTTGGAAATCAGATGGAGAATCTTGGGATCCTGCATCAGGAACACATACAACTGCTGATGGAACTGTTGTAAATGATTATGGAGTATATAGTGATAAATCTGGAAAAGAGAGTACTACTAAATATACTGGGTATAAAGGAGATCATTATAAAGAAACTCCAGGTGGCACTTATACTTATTATGATTCTAGTAAAGGCAGTTCAACTTATACAGATAGCGGAAAAACCTGGACTTATAATGAAGCAACAGGAAGTTGGGCTTCTTCTACAGGAGAAAGTTATAATACAGCGGGACATGCCGACGCTTATGGTCATGTAGGACCTTATGATAGTGGTGGAACTACAACAGGAACTTATGGAAGTGGTGCATATTCTGGAAGTTATGATGCTGGACATACTGGAGATTATAGTAGTTATTCTGGATATACTAGTAGCGGCGGAACTTATACAAGTGGGGGAAGTTATACTTCTGGTGGAGGAAGCACTGCTGGCGGAAGTGCGCCCAGTGGGGGCGGCGGAGATTCTGGAGGCGGCGGGGGACATGTAGGAGGACATGTTATATTAGGTTTTGATCAGACTGGTTTAACGGGAAAGGTAATTCAGGATACTAGGTTATATAGAAGATTTTAATATACTCAAAGACTTTATTTTTTCCACTTTTTGTCAAACAAAAATCATTTTAATATATCATAAAGTCCTTGTGTCTTACCATGCCCTAAAGGGCATGGTTTGTCTGGACTTTATGAGACAGAGTGAAAATACAAATCTGAAAGATTTGTCCTCTGCTTAAAAGCAGAGGTTTATTTTTGCTCTGTATCAGAAACTTTTTTTGTTTTACCATCGCCTAAAACTTCAAAATGTAATTTTGAAGGATTAGAAATTTCTGAGGGCGATGATTTGTTTGAAGGTTTCTGAGCCAGGAAAAAAGACTTTGCGAAGCAACGTCCACTGCTTAAAGGCAGGAGTTTACTTTTTTCCTGTATAAAAAAAACATGTGATAGTCCTGTATCCCTGATTTTTGATATATTTATGCTTTAGAAATTCAGAATAATATCTACAAAAAATAATACAAATATTTAAAACCAAAAACATCTTTCAAGAAAAATGCCTGAATTAAGAAAAAGAGAGACTGCATACAAAGTTAGAATTGGAGATTTATTAAGAGGAAATCAGATGTTTGAATCTTATAATGAATCTGAAAATTTAAACCCTCGGCTTATGCAGGTAGAGCTTGGAGATAAAAAAATTGTGAGAGTTAATATAGTAGCTAATGTCGTTGATAAATTTGAGTCTCAGGGGGAGACTAAATTCGCATCTATAACTATAGACGATGGAAGCGGACAGATAAAAGCAAGAGTTTTTAGGGAGGATATATCAAAAATAAGCAATATAGTACAGGGAGACACGGTATTAGTAATAGGATTAGTTAGATCTTTTAACAAAGAATTGTATATCCTGCCAGAAATAATTAAGAAGTATGAACCAAAATATTTGTTAGTTAGAAAATTAGAAATTGATAAAGAAAATAAATTTAGTTATGAACAAAATAAAGGCACTAAAGCTTTTAGAGATCAGATTATAGATTTAATAAAATCTTCTGAAAAAAATGAGGGAATAGATAAAGAGCAGATAATAATGGCTTTAAAAGAATCAAATCCAAAAATAATAAGTGAAGAAATAAAAAGATTGCTTGAAGACGGGATTATTTATGAGCCCAGACCGGGCAGAGTTAGGTATCTGGGATGAGCTTTTAAATAATTAGCTGCTTCTTCTGCAACAACAGCAAGAGTCTGCCAATTATGTCCGGTTCGAGAATATAAAAAATAACTGTCATTAATAGTATTTTTTATCGATGTTAATTCTTCCGAGAAATCTTTCATTTTTTCATCAATGCAAATTTCAAATGCTTCATTAAATAATTGGTTGTTTAATCTTTTTATTAAATCAAAAATAATTTTTTCTTCAATTGAAGTTCTAGGGGCTCTTTCATCGCAAAAAAATCTTTTGTTTTTGTCAAAATAAGAAACATATAATTTATTATTCTCAATTTGTGGTGGGTTAAAAAATAAACAATAGTTAGGATAACTCAATCCAGTATTTTTCTTATAACCTGTAGGAACAATTTCTTTTGAAAATCCTTTGTTAAAATCAACAAATCTAATTCCAGAGCCATCACAACCAGCACCATAAACAATACTTTGGCCATTTTTATTAGAAAGAACAGCTCTAACATTAAAAGGCAAATCAACATATCCTTTAAGATTTAGAGATAGTAAGTCAGGACTAAGCCCATATCTAAATAAAGCCCCATGACAACAAGAATTATCAGTACCAATATATAATTCAAACTCATTATTTTTGGAATTTGGAATTATCTGCACAATAGAGACGTTTTTGTGTCTTGGTTCTGTTTTTCCTGATTCTATTAAACGACTTACGTTAGCTATTCCATATAATTTATTATCATCTGTTAATGAGGCTTCTAAAGAATTATGGCTTTCTTCTCTAAAAATTTTAAATTTTATATCGTTATGTACTAATTCTTTTTTTGGAATTTTTTCTGCTCCGATTATTTTTCTTTCTAGTTCCATTTTAAAAGCCAATTTTGATAGAGGCTTTGGTTTTTAAACCTTGCGATTTTGGATTTTGTGTGTTATCCCGAAATTATTTCATAAGGCTGATATAGCTAACATTATGAAATTGAATAAATCTAAAGTGATTGAAAGTTTAAGAAAGTTAAACGAGGGAAAAACAGCATATCAAACAAGGAAAGTTGCTGACATAAGTGTAAGAAGAGTATATCAATTGAAGGAGGCATTTGATAAAACTGGATAAATTCCAAAAATAGGAAAAAGTATAGGAAAACCATCGAGAATTCTTGAAGATTGGGAGATAAACCTAATAAAAGAAGCTTATGAAAAATATATAGTTTCTACAGATACCTTGGAAAGATTAATTGATAGAGATTATGAAAAACACCCAATCACCTAATTTTTTTAATTATCTTATTTTATTTTATTACAAATTTTATAACAAAATACACTGGTTTTTTATAATTGGCTTTGATAAAAATTTTGAGGCTTGCCTAAAAGAAAAGACAATTCTTGTATATATTAACTCTAATGACCCAGAAGAGATTTTAGAGGATTTTGAAATTAAAGATTATTTAGAAAATATAAATATATTTAATTGTTTAAGAAATAAAGAGTATTGTAATAGTAAAAATATAAACTATTTTCCTACTTGGATTATTGAAGGAAAAACAGTTTATGGAAATATGAAGATAGAAGAATTAGCTGTAATTGTTGGATGTTAGATTTTAATGAAGTCAGCTATAATTTTCTCCTAAAACATGTTTTTTTAATTCTTCGTTTCTAAGTTGCTCTGCAACCTGTCTTGAAAAGATTGCTGGATGAATAAAGCCCTTAAATTCAGGACTAATATTTTCTATTAACTCATAGATTGTTTCACCAGGAACTCCAAATCTTTTTCCAATTCTATGAATTTGTGAAACGATAACTATTGATTGATAATCTGTAAATTTTGCGTCTCTTTCAATATCATAATTTCCACGACAAGAACAATCAATTCCTGTTTTTTCTTTTGCATAACCCCAAATTTCAGTATAATCAGGGTCAGATCTACGCGTATGACCAATATTATATTCAGAAAGATCAAAAGAATGTGTTGCATTATTTAAAGCAAGAATAGAAAATTCTCTTTCTGCTTCAAAATCTTTTACTATTTTATCAATTGTTTTCCCAGGTTTTCCAACAAAAAAATTAGAGGCTCCGCCAGAATCACAATTTGGAGACCAGAATTTTTCTTCCCCAGTTTTATCATCAAATTTATAAACAAAGCTAAATGGAATATTATACCAATAATCTGGAAATACAGGACATTGATTATCTACATTAATAGAATTATCAAATCTTATTTCAGAGTCAAAGGGCATATTTATATAACCAAAATCTTTCCAACTCCACTTTCTTTCAAAATAAGTTTTTTCATCTAATAAAGAATATATTTTTAATCTAGGTATAATTGCTTTAAAATTTTCATATTTTCCTGGAGCCTGATCTTCAGCAGTCTTTTCAACTGCTTTTGCAACAGCTTCTAGTGGTTCTTCAAAATCTGAAGTTGGATTTGGATCTGTAAATGCTTCTAATCTTAAAAATCTATTTGAACAATGGGCTCTATCTTTTTTTAATTTGGGTTCAGATTTTCTATAAGTTACCTTATATTCCCAACCATTGTTAGTAACTCCTTTATAAATTGTTTCATGGTCCCAACCATCTTTAACTGCTTCTTCTGTCTGACCATCTGCCACAATTTCATGTTTCATTTTATTTAGTTCATTTCCCCCCTTAAATTTTTGCGACCCTTTCAAGGTTTACAACAACCACCCTGCCACATGCATTGGAGTCCTCAAGATGCTCACCATCCGAGAACAAGTACAGATCATCGTCCGAATACAACTCAGACAATCCTGTTTTTCT
>CAYJSY010000017.1:0-10466 GCA_964372925.1 Candidatus Woesearchaeota archaeon | reverse complement strand
GGAACCAACGGATGCATTCCTGCCGTAGTAAATAATACTGTCGGATCATTTTCTGGTATTAATGAAGAGTTAGGAATCTCTTTATGATTCTTACCTTTAAAAAATCCTATATATCTTTCGATTAATTCTTTTCTTTTCATTTTAATTCACTCTATATGATTCTTGTTTATTTTGATAGCACATACTGTATAAATCTAGTCTATAACAAAGGGGCTATTAATCATTTTTTAAGTGCATTTAACTAACTAATAGATTTTATTGTCACAACAACCCCCATATTTAATCTAATTATAGAATTAAAAGCTATTTAAAAAAGTTATTAGTTATTAATCATGCTAAAAAAGATTTAGGTTATACCAGATTTCTGATCAATACATATTTTATCATCATTATGCTTAATTATCTCAATAGAAAATAAATTTCAAAAATTTAATAGATTATAAGCTTATTATTAAATCCATTTTGTTTTATTTACAATTATCTCTCCAGGTCATTATTCTCTCTTTTTGTTTATTATCTATATATTTTTCGTCTATAGCAATATCCAGCAAGGTTTCTAGATTAAAAATAGAGTTTACATTTAATGACTCAGGTAATTTAGAGCCCTTTAAATTAAACGGTTCTGTGCCGCCAAAAATTTTTTTGCTTATTTCAATACTGTAATCAAAAAGGGTTATAATATGGTTGCAACTGACTCCAACTTCATTAAGAGCAAAAACAGATCTAGCAATAGCATACCCATTAACATTCATAATGTCTATTAAAACAGCTTTCTTACCCTCTAAAGAAGAAAGATTTTTAGCACAATCTATTTTATATCTTTTTCCAAATTCACTCATTGAATCTCTAAGAAAAACAAAATTTTTATTATAATAATTTGCTAAGTTTGCCGCAATTATTGTTCCAAAATTAGAAGTTGTTGCAAAAAAATCTACTGAAACATTTAATTTATCCACCAATCCGATAAATTGTTTATTAATATCTTCTCTATCCTGATAATCAAAAAAAAGTAAATCAAACCTATGATAAATTGGTTTATTTAATCCTTTATAATGGAAAAAATTATTGGCATCTATTTTTAAAGCTCCAGTCTCTAAAGCCCTTTTAACTATATGTTTATTATTCACTAGCTTACTTAAAATAGCACATTTTTAATTATTTCTACTAAAATTCATATATAATCTATAATAAACTTTAAATGTCTGAATTCTACATTTTTATAAAATGTTGTTAAAGATAGAATATGGAATTCTGAACATTAGTACAATTAAAAATATAAATAAGCTAGTCTATACTAAAATATTATGAACTATTTTAAGTTATAATCACAAGTTTTTTAAACCCACAAAAAAATAAGTGAATATAAAATTTAATATAAAAATGAAATGGTAAATGAAATAGTTGAAATTGAAAAATCTCAAATAAAACAGCTTAGCAGATTAGATATTCTAAAAAAATTAAGTTCTGGAACAGAATTAAGAAATGGGATAAATGATATAGTTAATAGTAAGACTGGCGCACTAATTGTAGTTGCTAATTCTAAAGTTTATGAAATTTTTAAGGGAGGATTTAAAGTCAATTGTAAGTTTACTTCTAGAAGATTATTTGAACTTGCAAAAATGGACGGAGCAATAATTCTATCAGAAGATTCTAAAAAGATACTATATGCAAATACTTTACTTATACCCGACAGCAGCCTATCTAGTTCTGAAACCGGAATTAGACATCAAACAGCAGAAAGAACAGCAAAGCAAACAAATACTATGGTTATAGCTGCCTCTCAAAGAAGAGGAGAAATAACCGTTTATTGTGGAACTTATAAATATACCCTTAGACCGACTCAAGATCTTTTAAGAAGAGCCACTGAAACTTTGCAGATATTAGAAAAACAAAGAGATATATTTAATGAATTAATTTTAAATCTAAATATTTTGGAACTAACTAATCTAGTTTGTGTAGGCGACATATCTAAAACTCTTCAGAGAATAGAGATGATAAAAAAAATGTCCATTATTATTAACGAATATATAGTTGAGCTTGGTAAAGACGGAGTTATTTTAAGAACTAGAATGAGAGAGCTTACAAGGGGCATAGAAAAAGAAGATTTTTTACTGATTAAGGATTATATACAAAAACCATTAAGAGTGCAGCAATTTTTTGATAGTCTTAATTTTGAGGATATTTTAGATTTTGAAAACATCGCCATGAACCTTTTTAAAGAACCATTAGATAAAGAGATAATTACGAAAGGTTACAGAATGTTAAGCAAAACAAATCTATCAAATGAGGAAATTGAAAATTTAATTAAAGAATTTGGAAATTTAAATAATCTGAATAATGCTGATGAGGACTCTTTAATCAGAGTTATAGGAGTTAAAAGCCAAAATTTTAAAAAAGAAATGTCCAGCTTAAGAGAACAAATTTTAACAGGAAAAAAATATTTTTAATACAGGAAAAAAGTAAACCTCTGCTTTTAAGCAGAGGGCGCCGCAATGAAGGCAACGTCTTTTTTCCTGCAGCAGAAAATCTTTCAGAAGATTTTCTGTGCCCTAAAATTCCTTTCAGGAATTTTTTGGTCTCAAAAACTTCAAACAAACCTCTGCTCTCAGAAATTTCTAATTTCTGACCCCTCAAAATTACATTTTGAAGTTTTGGGCGTAGGTAAAATACAAGAAGTTTTTAATACAGAAAATTTTAGATACAACGAAAGCTTCAGATAATTAAAGATAATCAGCTTAAATGATATAATGTTAACAAAAAAACAGATAAAAGAAATAATAGAACATTTAGAAAATGCACAAAATCCTATATTTTTTTTTGATAATGATAATGATGGATTAGTTAGTTTTTTATTGTTGAGGAGGTTTATTGGAAGAGGCAGGGGAATTGCAATAAAATCCTATCCAGAATTAAATTTTTCTTATTATAAGAAGGTCGAAGAATTTAATCCAGATTACATTTTTATTTTAGATAAACCCTCTGTATCTAACGATTTTTTAGAATCAGCAAAACAAAATAATATTCCTATTGTTTGGATAGATCATCATCAAACTGAAAAACCGGAGGCATGGATTAATTATTACAATCCCATATACAACAAAACCAGTGAGCCAGTTTCCTATATTTCCTATAAAATAAGCAATAGGAAAGAAGATATCTGGTTGGCTGTTATTGGATGTATAAGCGACGCTTTAATACCCGATTTTTATTCCGAATTTTTAAAAAAATATCCTGAATTAGGGAAAAAAAAACCAAAATCCGCATTTGATTTATTATACACTTCTGAGATAGGAAAAATTGCAAGAATTTTAGATTTTTCACTAAAAGATAAAACCAAAAATATTAATAATATGTTAAAATTCATGCGAGATATAAAAAGCCCATACGAACTGCTTGAAAAAAATTCAGATACTGAACAGATAACTAAAAGGCATGATGAAATAAATTTAAAGTATCAAGAATTATTAGAGAGCGCTAGAAAGTTTGATTATAAGAAGTTAATATATTTTCAATATGGCGGATCTATAAGTTTAAGCTCTAATCTTTCTAATCAGCTAAAATACGAATTTCCAGATAAAATAGTAGTTGTAGTTTACGTTAAAGACAATATAGCTAACATCTCACTAAGAGGCAAAAACATAAGGAAATTAACATTAAAAGCAATTAAGGATATTGAGGGGGCTACTGGAGGAGGGCACAGAGATGCTACTGGAGCTAAAATGTTTGCAGAACATTTGCCAAAATTCAAAGATAATATAGAAAAATTAATCAAGGTTATTTAAATTTCCATTTTCATTGTTTTGTAAATTTTCTATAAATATCTTTGCTGATGTTTTTCTGTTCAGCTAATTTACATTTATTTCCTTCTTTTTCCTACTGAATAATTTCTGCTAAAAGCCCCTGTTTGCATTCCATATTCAAATTTTTCCTGATTATATTCTTTTTCCTCTCTATTTCTACCCCAGATACTACAGCCATTACTCTTTAACAATTCATCAGCTTCTCTACATAAATCCTTTACTGTTTTTTCTTTTTTAATTTCTGTATATTCGTCTATCATTTTTTCCATTTTAACTCCAGTAACAACCGACCAATATTCTTAAGTCCGGTATGTCTTTTTTAACTTCATCTAATATCTTTTCCAGCTCTGATAACTCTACTTCTGCAACATCTTGACCGCCATAGCAATTTTTAGCAACTAATTTTCCAACAATTACATCATAGTTATCAAAATCTGCAGAATCGCCATAACTTTGAACTATAGAATATCTGTTATTAGGAACATTATCTGAAACTCTCCTAACACTAAGATTACCTAATCCCTGATTGTTTAGATTTGATACTAAATTATATTTTGATAACTGTCTATTTAAGTCTTCAACATCTTCTGCCTGAAATCTTTTTCCAGCGATTACATATCCAGTTTCCATGTTATTTTAAAATTAGGGGATTTATAAATCTTTCTATTTTATAAACTAAAAAGTGGTTACAAAACTAAAAGTTTATATAGGTTATAATACGGGAAAAAAGTAAACCTCTGCCTTTAAGCAGAGGACATCGCAATGAGGGCGACGTCTTTTTTCCTGCAGCAGAAAATCTTTCAGAAGATTTTCTGTGCCCTAAAATTCCTGAAAGGAATTTTTTGGTCTCAAAAACTTCAAACAAGCATACACCTTTAGGCGTAGGTAAAATACAAGAAGTTTTTGATATTCTCTCTGATATGCATATAAAACTAATTGAGTCTGATAGGAAATTTTATGAAGAAGATATAATGGAATTAGAAGGACTCTTGTCTAGATTACCCTACAAACATTTAGAATCTTTAAATCGAATTGAGAGGGTTTTTTCACTAAATGACGTATTAGCTGATTCAAGTCCCTGAGGTTCTGGAGAAGAAATAAGGCTTTCTGATAATTTTTATGATATCCATAAATTGAAAACTACATAACTTATCATCTAGTAGTATATACAGTTTTCAATTTTGAATTACAAGAAAATGTACTGCATTTTCTGATTTTTACAAGCTATTTTAATTAAAAGATATTCATATTTAACAATTCTAAATTAACAAGGTCATCTACACCTTTTGGTCTAAGTTCACTATTAGGCACTAAAATTGATACTAATTTTTCGAATTTCTCTTGGTTTGGAATCGATCTGCCATGAACATAAATAGACATCAATTGATCAGAAACTCCTAGTTGTTTAGCCAACCATGACTGGTTTTTATTCAAATCTTTAAGAGCCTTTTTAAGAAAAATAGAAAATGAAACATTTTTTCTCCTTTTAGCTCTTTTTTCAGCTAGATACTTAAAATATTTTGTTTTTGATTCAAAGCCCTTTAATCTGGCTAATTCCTCCTCATATTCACCACAAGAATTGTATCCATTTAGTTTGATTCGATACTGATTATATTTACTATATGAATCAAATCCCCTTTCTTTAAGTCTTGTTAATTCATATACCGAACTAGCAGGAACATTTGTTTTCATAGCTATTTTTTCTATGGATAATCCTTGTTTATACAAATTACTTATTTCTGTTTTTTTCTCTTCTTTTAATTTTTTACTCATGTCCATAAATTGAAACCAGATACTTTAGTATATGGTTTCTTTAAATTTACTTGTTTCAATTTTGGATCACAAGAAAATGTAATACATTTTCTGTACAAAAAATTCTTCTGAATGAATTTTCTTGTATCCCAAAAACCAAACAAACCACACCTTTTAAGGTGTGGTAAAACTAAGGGGTTTTTCTGATCTTACTAATTATCTACTAAACATAAAAAATTGTAAAAGCTATTTTTAACCATTAATAACTCTTTCCAACTCTCACGACATATTTTGCTTCTTTATTACAAAAAACGCATTTTTTATTTTTTACTAGTTTTTCTTCATCTATATTCAATACCTTTGCACCACCAGTTTCAGCTTTAATACTATCTTCACACTCTCTAGAATCACATAACAAAACCAGAGCGATTTTTTTATTATCTATTGCAGATTTTAAATTTTTAATGCTATTAACATCTATTATACTATCGTTAAGTAATTTTTCTGCTTTTTTAAATAAAGATTCTTGAATATCTACTAAAATTTTTGAAATTTCTTTTTGCAATTCACTTTCCTTAATAAACATTTTTTTTTGATTATCTCTTCGGACTATAGTAACCTGTTTTTTATCTATATCTTTTGGACCTATTTCGATTCTTATAGGTATGCCCTTTAACTCATACTCATTGAATTTAAATCCCGGTCTATAATCCTCTCTATCATCTAAAATAGGTTCAAATGATCTTAAATTTTTTTGAATTTTTTTGGCTTTATCAATAATAATTTTTTTATTATCATTATTAAAAATAGGTATTATTACTGCCTGATTCGGTGCGATTTTTGGGGGCAGGATTAAACCTTTTTTGTCAGAATGAACAGCAAACATCACTCCCAACATCCTTGTTGTTATTGCAAATGTATTCTGATAGACATGCTGTTTTTCCCCATTTTTATCCAGAAAAGTTATATCATAAGCTTTAGCAAAATTTTGTCCGTCATAATGAAAATCGGGTCCCTGTATAGCTTTTCCATTTGGCATATAAAACTCCATCGAAATTGTATATTCTGCTCCAGCAAATTTTTCTTTTTCAGTTTTTCTACCAATTAAACTAGGCAATGCTAAAAACTCTTCACATGTTTTTTTGTAAATATTTATTATTTGCTCTTTTTCTTTTTCAGCTTCTTCTTTATTTGCATAGACAGTATGACCCTCGTTCCATAAAAATTCTCTGGTCCTTAAAAATGGAATGGGATGTTTGAATTCCCATCTTAAAACATTATTCCACTGATTTAGTTTTAGAGGCAGTTCTTTATAGCTTCTAATCCATTTTGAGAAACTAGGATACATTATAGATTCAGACGTTGGCCTTATAGCTAATTTTTCGCTTAATTTTGTGTCTCCGGCGTAGGTTACCCAGGCAACTTCCGGAGAAAATCCTTTTATATGATGCTCCTCTTTTGATAAAAACTTTTCTGGGATAAGTAGTGGAAAATAAGAGTTTTTAATTCCTAATTTTTTAAATTCTTTATCCACCTCTCTCTTGATTTTTTCCCAGATTTCGTAAGCTGTTGGTTTTAATATAATAAATCCGGAAACATCACTATAATCTGCCAAATCTGCTTTTAATATTATCTGAGTAAACCATTCTGAAAAATCATCCTTTTCAGCAGTTATGCCTCTTTCATTTTTTCTATTCATTTAAAAAATAAGAGTTAATATGTTTTAAAGTTGTTGGTTTCTAAAATTTATCTAAGATCAATACTATTTAATATCTGTTTTTATTAATAATATTATGATTATTTATACAGATTATTTAAAAACAAGGTTAAGTTTGAGAAATATCCCAGAAGAATACCCAAGAATAATATTAGGAAGATGGTTGAAAATATAAAACATAAATATTTTGTGATCAAAATTTGAGCCTGCTAGGAATCGAACCTAGATCGCATGGGCCGAAACCATGAATTCTATCCATTAAACTACAGGCCCTTAATAGACTTATTATTAATAAGAAAAACCTATTTAAAATTATTCGTATAGATTCAATAGGCTATTTCTCAAAAATCTCTACTTTTGGAAGCCCTTTAGAATTATACTCATTAACAACTGCCGGCAATGTTTTTTCCATAACCTGAACCGGGATAACTGTCCCCCTAGAATTTTTTTGATAGTCAACAACATTTTAAATTGAATATTTATGTCTTGACTATCAATGGAAAAACATACTTTTTTGCTCAATTAGTTATGTTTTTCACTATAGTTTTATCTGTTTTGGCTCTTATATCTATATGACCAAGATTAGATCTTTTAATCTCTCCATTCATTTCTAATTTATCTCCTCTAATGTTCAAATTCCCACTAAAATCCTCTATTTTAAAGTCATCATTGTCTAGCTTAATTAGAACTTTCTCGTTGTCTATTCTCACTATTCCAGAAGCTTTGTAATTCAGGGAACTTAAATAAAAATTTGTTAGTTTTAAATAATTATAGTCGGAATTTTCAAGCGAAATTTTTATTTCAGGACTGCCTGTTATTGGTATTCCATTAAAAAAAATTTTGTTCGATTTACCTTTAAGTCTGGTTATACTATTCTTTCCAAAATCTAGCTCTCCATTATAATTTTCTATTACTATACTGGATTTTTTTAATTCAAATTTTTCCTTGCCAACTAAAAAATATCCAGAATCCGCACTTAATTCAATTTTTTCTATCTTACCATTAATGGATATTTTTTCAGGAGATGATAATCCTGCCTCAATTTTGATGCTATTAGAACTTTTAGCTGTATTTTTTATTATATTGGCCGTAATTTTTCCTAATTCAGGATTATAAAAAGAGGTATAAAATAAATAGCCAATTATCAGCAAAAATATTAAAAAGACATATAGCCCTAAATGATGTTTTTTTCTCTTTTGATATATATATTCCGGTCTTTCCATTTTATCTAATTCTTCCTCTAACACCTCTAATAACCCTGCCTAAGTGGCCAGTGAACTCAAATGGTCTGTTTATATTTTTTATAATAGATTTTTCTGAGAATTTAAATATTTGCACATCTCCATATGAAAGCAATCTCTGCCATAAATTTTGTCTTACATCAATATCACTTATAGCTCCAAATTCTATTCTTTTAGATATTATTGTAAAATAGCCCCTTCTATGAACAACTGAATTATTATTAATCTCATAAGAGTTCCCTAGCCTATGAATTTCAGTGGCAATTAATATAGCAATAATAAAGGCCACAGATAGTTTAAACGCATTTCTATCTAACGGCTTGCCTGTTATTTTTATATAAATAAAAAGACTAACTATAACCAAAATCATTAAGTATAATAGTATATAGGATTTTCTCGTACTTCTAACCCACAAAATTTTTTTTGAATCCTCTTTTTTTTTAGACATAACAAATAAAGGTAGAAGTTTTTTATAAACTTTTGGATATTAAGTTTTATTAACTAGTCTTTCCTCTTTTTTCATCTTATTTCACCTCGAAATAAGATGGTTCTCTTAGTAGATAATCTTTACTAAGAGGACTTTTTCAACAGAGCCTAACAAAGGAAAACTTATTTTAACTATCACTGACCCCAGAACAAGAGACAGAATAAAGTTTGATGGATATAAATTAGAATTTTCTCAACCCTTTGATTAATTATTTAAAAAAACAGAGGCAATAACACAAACAACTATTACCATTGAGCTTATTATCTGCCTTAAAGTAATTTTTTCTTTTAAAAAAGACCACGCAAAAATGTAAATAAGAACCGTGGATGAAATAAAAATAGTTGTTGTAAATACAATTCCTAAGGTCTGATATCCATAATATAAGACAATTCTCATAAAGACAGCCAGTATTCCAAGCGCTAAAATTAAAAATTTTATTTTTTGTTTTACACTAGTTAATTTTCTATGAAAAACCGCCCAGGTTATTATAAAAATCCATAAAGATCTTAAGAAATAAAGTGTAATTGGATTATAATAATTGAGCAGAGGCTTTGAAAGAACAAGCTCAAGGGCAAATAAAAAACTTCCTATTACTGCAGAGATTGCATATTTATTAAGATATAAATGATGTCTTTTAGTATGGGCAACGATTAAGGTTATGCTTGCTATTAACGACAGGATAATAATAGAATAGTTTCTTTCATTTTCATATACATTAAAGAAAAAACTAAAAACAAGCGCCATTAAAATACTAAATAATGGAGTCGTTAATCTTATTGGCTGTAATTCAGATAAATCCTCTCTTGTCAGAGAATAAAAAACAAAAAAATTAGCAAAAATAGAAATTATAACTATTGCCATAAAAATAACTAAATTTTTTAGCTCTAAAGCTCCTGGCTTTATATTCCAAAAAAAGAAAACGAGAGGCAAAGCAGTAAGAACTATAGTTAAAAAAATATAAACAACATAATTTCTAAAATTTATTTTTGAGTTTATTATTTTTTTATCTACAATAGACAATATTGCCTCGAGAAATGCTCCTAGAAAAATTATTGGTATTACTAACGACATTTTACTTTAGCCTCTTTTTAAATTTTTAATAACTAATAGAATATATGCCTATATTTAAATAAGATCTGTCAACAGAAGATTTCATAGTATCAAAATAGGTGGCGTGTCTAAAAAATAAAAAGTTCATACCGAGACTATAAGCCCTAAATACAAAAAACCTGATATTTTAAGAATTTTTTAATTATTAATCTTAAAAATCTAATAAAGATAAAATCTTCAAATATAATACTTTTAAGGTCTAAAAGGAATTATTAGACACGCTCCAAAATAAGTAAGTTTTAAATACTTTCACTCATTATATCCTTTATAAGTTTCATAAAAAAGAGTAAACAAACGAAATTTCATAAAATGAAAAAACTGTCAGTTTTTTTGATTATTTTTATTACGGTGTTGTTAAT
>CAYJSY010000016.1:0-10769 GCA_964372925.1 Candidatus Woesearchaeota archaeon | reverse complement strand
ACTATCTTGGGGGGGGATAGAAAGAAAAATTAAAATTTGGGCGAAGCCAAGCAACACAACGGATGTAGAACTCATATAGGTTATACATCCGTATAAGAAGATATAGTAACATTTATATAGCCATAAGACTAAATCAGAATTTATGAATGAATTGTTAAAAGAACTTGAAGAAAATCTTCTTCTTAGAAATTATTCAAAAGAAACAATAAAGGGATATCTACTACATGTTAATAAATACCTACAATTTTTAGAAAAAAATAAAAAAGAAATTAATCCTGAAAATACAAGACGGTTTATTTTAAATGAATTAAAAATAAAGGAACCATCTTCTGTTTCTCATTCTATTTTTGCTATAGAGTATTTTTTTAGGAATGTGCTTAATAAACCAATTAATATACCTAAACCAAAAAGAAACAAGAAAATTCCTGAGATACTAACAAAAGACGAAATAAAAAAAATGATTAACATCACCTCTAATATAAAACATAAATTAATCCTTAAACTACTATACGGCTGTGGACTTCGCGTAAGTGAAGTTGTAAATCTAAAAAAAGAAGACTTGAATTTTGATGAGGGACTAGTTCATATAAATTTATCAAAAGGAAAAAGAGATAGATTTGTAAAAATCCCGGAAAGTCTAGCTGAAGAACTTGAAAGTTACTATAAACTTAATTACGAAGAAATATTATTTCCATCTAATCGAGGAGGAAAATTAACTAAAAAGACAATTGCAAAAATAGTTGAAAATGCTGCAAAAAAAGCAAAAATTAATAAAAGGGTTTATCCTCATCTATTAAGACATAGTTTTGCTACACACCTTCTAGAGCAAGGTACCGACTTAAGAATAATACAAAAATTATTGGGCCATTCTGATATAAAGACAACACAAATTTATACACAGATAAGCCAAGCATCAATTAAAAATATAAAAAGCCCTCTTGATAATTTAAGAGAATAGGCAATTAAAAATGCCAAAAAATAAAGAAAAGGGGTCCAAGGCAGAAAGAGAACTTTTCCAGATGTTTATTGATAATTCTTATAGAGCTGTTAGAGTTGCTGGTTCTGGAATAATGGAAAAGGCTGATTGCGACCTTATAGCTGGAAGGGCTGGGAAAAAATTTTGTATAGAGGTTAAGTCCTCAAAAAAACCAGTAAAGTACATAACAAAAGAACAAATAGAAAATTTTGTTATTTTTTCAGATATATTTGGTTTAACTCCGGTTATTGCAATCAGATTTAATAGGCTTGGATGGTTTTTTATGCATCCAGATTATTTAGAAGATTCTGGAAAAAATTTTGTTGTAAAATTAGATAGTGCGAGAAAATTTGGAAAAAGATTTTCACAATTTTTTGAATGATTTTTTAGAATTATTGTTTAGATGATTATTCTATTATATTTTTTATTGCAGTTTTATTTCATACCAGTAATCTCCATACATAAATACTTAAAAACTTTTTATTATAGATTATGAATATGAAAAGAAGCTTGTTTATACTATTTATATTTTTAATTTTTCCAGTTTTTTCAGAAGAAATTAATCTTAGCTATCCAAATAATGTTTTAGTTGGCAGGGAATTTAATTTAAGCGTTACCTTAATCAATTTTTCACTTGATTTTTATGATGTTAAAATTGATATTGTAAACAAGACGATAAATGGAACTAGTAATATTGCTCAAAGATTTTGGAATAATACATGGAAATCGACTTTTTACTGGATTAGTGATGCTATAAACCTCTCTGAAAAAAATAATGAGATATTTAGGCTGAATATTACTGAAAATTATTATGGCTTAAATAATATTACAGTAAAAATTAGAAGTTCTAGAAATAATATAAAAAATTTTACCTATCTAATAAATATTAGTTATAGTGAGTTTAATAGCTCTAATTATTCAAATTTTTCATCAAATAATTCCAGTAATAGCAGTTCTGCTTCTAACTCGGAAATTTATTACCGACTAAATTTTGATGAAGAGGTAAATAATGGAGAGGAATTTTATGTTGATATTGAAATCTTTAATTTAGATAATAAGGAATATGATGTTAAATTATGGATAGAAAATAACAGCAAGATAATTTCTGAAAGATATGATGAAAATAATGACGAATGGAAATCTGGCAATTATTATGTCAACAACTTTTTTAAAGGGGCTGGCAATAAAACAGGAAAGATTAAAATAAGAATAGACAAGGATTATAAAGAATTTTCTGGAGAGAGCAATTTATTTTTTAAAATTAGAAATGGTTTAAAGATTAATTATACAATAGATATTATAAAAAAAGAGAATAAAACAGAAATAGAAAATAAAAATGAAAAAAAAGAAAATAAGGATAAGTTAAAAATAGAAGAAGTTAAAAAACCAATTACCGCAAGCGTTATAAGACTTAATAGCGTTAACAACAAAATAAATAGTACAGAAAGTATAAAAACGGATAATTATACAGTTTATGAATCAAAAACAGAAAAAATAAAAAAACATTCTGTTTATGGTTTTGCTATATTAAGTGTGATATTATGTATTTTAATATCCTGGAATAAACTGTAAAATGATTAAAATAATTTTAAAAACCCTTTTTCACTATTAAATTCATGAAAAAAGAAAAAGTAAAAAATAAAAGTAAAGAATTTTATAGAATAAAGAAAATAATAGTTAAAACTTTAAAAAAATATGGAATTAAAAAAGCCGGCCTTTTTAGAAGCTATGTTAGAGGAGAACAGAAAAAAAACAGTGACATTGATGTTGTGATAGAAGCTCCAGAAGGAACGGGTTTAGAATTTGTTGGGGTAGCATTAGAATTGGAAAAAGCATTAGGCAAAAAAGTTGATTTATTAACTTATAAAGGGATTAGCCCCTACTTAAAAGAATATATACTAGAGGAGGAAGCTAAGATAATATGACTAGACATGAAGATTTACCATATCTTAATCATATTTTAGATTCTATTAATGATATTGAAGAATCTGTAAAAGTTCTTACTAAAGACCAATTCTCACAAAATAAGGATGTAAAAGAATCTAACATAATGAGAATAGAGATTATTGGGGAAGCTGTTAAAAATATCCCAAAACATATACAAAGAGAATACCAATTTATTCCCTGGAAACAAATTTCTGGAACTAGAGATAAGTTAATTCACGAGTATTTTGGAATTGATATAAATATTGACTGGAAAATTCTTGAAAAGGACTTATTAGAATTAGAACAAAAGATTCTAGAGATAAAAATTGATTTAGAAAAACAAGATAAAAATAATTAGGAAAATGCCAAATAAAATCAGAGCTTTTTTTATTTTTGAGATGCTTGGCAGACCAGCAGAACATCTTAAAGAAAGTTTAAACAAGCTTATAGATCAGTTGGGGAAACAGAAAGGCATTGAGATTGTAAAAAAAGAAGTCCACGAACCAAAAAAACTTGATGAAAAAGACAAAAATGGCAAAGTAATTACCGGCGAGAATTTATTTACTAGTTTTTGTGAAATTGAAATTTTAGCTAATAATCTGAATCTAATATTTGCAATTATTTTTAATATGCTTCCGTCTCATGTAGAGATAATAGAGCCGGAAGAATATAGGTTTAAAAATTTTGAATTAAGCTCTTTATTAACTGATCTAACGGTAAAACTACATAAATATGATGAAATTGCCAAAGTATTAATGTTTGAGAGAAAAAACCTTTTAGATAAATTAAGTGAGACTGAAGAGAGAGTTACTGAATTAGAAAAAGAGATCAAAGAGAAGAAATGATTTTTAGAAATTATCCTGTAATTTTTTGTATCCCAACAAACAACCAGCTTTAGTTATGGGTAAGACATGGGGGTTTTTCTGATTTTAATTCAAATCCTATCCAATTTTCCAGCAACCTCTTCTCCTTCCATCCTGTTTTTAAATCTTTCAGATTTTTCCTTTAAAATTTCTTCTGGAGACTTTAGCTTTCTTTTTTTTATTTTTAGAATAATATAAGCGATTATTATTATTAAAAATACTAATAAAACAATTCCAATTATTTGAGAGTAGTTTGATTTTTCTTCAATGGAACAAGAACCTATACAACAAGCTCCCTCTAAACTTGCAATAACATCACCCTTACAAATCTCGTTTTCTTTGCAAAGGTTTCCTATTTTAGAACAACTTAGGGTTTGTTGGCTGTTAATTGCATCATTGATTTTAACCTCTGTCTCATTTTTGGTTACATTAAAAAATATTGGAAGAAAGAATGATTTGTTTGAGGCTTCTGCAATTAGTTTACCTGATAGCTGACCAATTTCTGATATTGATATTGTTAGATTGATTATTGCTGTTTTTGATGGTTCTAATAAAGGTATTATGCTAGGATTTATTTCTGTTTTTATATCACTTAATATTTTTATGTTAGTTAACGGCACATTTCCTATGTTTTTTATTAGGATACTAAAAAAATAATTTTTAGTTGATAGTATCCCATCTAATTTATAGGGTATGAATTCTAATTTTTCCTCTTCTGTAATATTTATCTTCTTTATTAAGAAGACCGGAATTTCATAATTATTAAGGATTATTTTTGATTTTTGTGGAAATAATGAAGGAAGATGAAAATTAATTGTTTCCTCTCTCTGTTCAATTAAAGATAACTCTTTTGTCTCTCCTGTTGCTTCAAATATTGCCGTTAAGTTTGTATTTCCATACAAACTTTTTAATTTAATTGAAAAATCTGACAGAGGTACGATAAATCCCGGATTAAAAGAGAGGTCGCTCTGATTTTTTATGATTATTGTTAAGTCTTTAGTTATGGGCAGGTTTTTTATATACCCTCTTTCTAAATATTCGATATCCTGTATTTTAAATGTGTAGTTTCCGGGATTTTTTGGAAGAACAGCATAAAAATAATAAATGTTGTTTTGTTTAGTTAAATCTTTTATAACCGGCTCTGGATGAGATTTTCCATTTTTATATAAAAAAATATTGTTATTAGTTAAAGAGATAAAATTTCCGGTTATGACTGCCTGAAGAGTTTCTTGTGGCTGATAATTCTCTTTTGAAAAGGTTATTTCTATTGATGATATTAACGGAATAATTAAAAAAATTATTAATATGGCCTCTTTTCTCGATTTCATATAAGAAGTAATAATTAGTAGATTTTAAATTTATCTGAATAAATGTTGCTATCTTTTTATGTAACTAAATAATAATCAGTTAATTTTAGATAGATTTATAAAATTCCATTCATTAATAAAAATATGGATATAAAAATTAAAGCGGTATATAAGAATGGAGTTTTTATTCCTAAAGTTCCCTTGAATTTAAAAGAAAACACAGATGTAGAGGTAATTTTAGGAGACGATTTATATGATTATTTTTCTGTTGCAGGGAGAGAGGATGATGTAGAAGAATTTTCTCACGCCCAGAAAGAAGTAATCGAAAATGATTGATCCAAAAAGAGGAGAAATTTGGTTGATTGATTGGTCTCCTGCAAGAGGTTCAGAACAAGAAGGAATTAGGCCTTCTTTAATTTTACAATCTGATAAGGGAAATTTAAATCAGGATTATCATAATACCATCGTTCTAGCTATAACTACTAAAGGAAAAGATATTCCATTTCATATAAACTTAGAGCCAAATGAAGAAAATGGATTAAAAAAAATATCTTTTATAAAATGTGAACAGATATTAACTGTTTCAAAGAATAGATTAATCAAAAAAATTGGAGAGATTAATGAAGATTTGCTTATGAAAATTGAGAGAATAGTAAAACTAATTCTAGATTTTAGATAACTATTTACTTATCTTCCACAAAGTATCAAAAAAAGTTGTAAAGGATTTTGCGATTTCTTCGTTGGTTATTGATAAGCAAGAAGGCTCTTCTTTATAAGTGAAAATTAAAACTTTATCTCCCATAATATCAATTGCTGAAGGGGTAATTCCTTGCAAAACTTTTACTTTTGTATATTTCATTTTTTTAAAGGTTTTATAATATTCTGTTCCCTTATCTGAAAATATTGCACTACAGATTATTTTTCTTTTTATTCTCTGTCTATGCCAATTTTGCCATAGAATATTATATTTTTCATCTTTTGAAGAGATAATACCCATTGCTAAAACTTCGTCTTTTGAAGTTAAATCATCTAAAGCTTCAAAGATAGCAGATTGGACCCCTTTAAAACCAACAAATAGTTTTGTTTCATATTTCTTTCTCTTAGATTTTTGCATTTCTAATAATAAAGGAAGTTCTTTTATTAGTTCCTCCTCCTTTGTTTTGAGATTCTTCTCTTTTTCATACAAATAATCCAAAATTCTGTTTGGAGAGGCGGGACTAAAATACTTTGTTTTTTCTCTTATTATATATGAAACTAATCCTTTTTTCATTAACCTATCTAAAATTTCATAAATCTTTCCGCTTGATATTTGAGCTTCTTCAATAATTTTTCCTGTTGTAGTTTCACCTAATTTTAATAAGGTCAAATAAACGGTTACTTCGCCTTTTGTTAATCCAATTTCTTCTAATAGTTTTTTATTCATGATTTTACTTGTAATTGCCCCTTTTTAAATTTTTCTATTTTACACCTCACTTAGAGGGAAGTAATATTTAAAAGGAGATATTGATACTACTATATCATAATTAAATATTAAATCTATTAATAATACAATGGAACAAAAATATATAAAATCAGAGAATATAAAAATTGAAGAGATAGTTAACGAACTATATGATCTATCAAAACCAGGAGCAATTTCAATTCTGGGTATTCTAACAGCTGATGGTATAGAAGACTTAATAAAAGCTTTTAAATTAAATTCTAATTTATCTATAGATGTACCAAGATATGAAGGAACAGCTTATCAGGAAATGCAAACATTATATTTAGATAAAGTGCAAGACGGTCAATTAACAGCGGAATCTTTACCTATATTTAACCAATTTAAAAATGAATATGGAAAAATTTATAGAGAAATTGCGAGAAAGGCTAGATTTGATGAGTTAGATTTTAATAAAATGGGTTTTCATAGATATCCTGAAGGTTCATTTGGGATAACCCCTCATCAAGATTATGAAAGTCATTTAAATCTTATTTCCATGTTTAATTTAGTAGGGGATGCCAATTTTTATTATTGTGAAGATGAAAAGAAAAATGGTTCTGTAAAATTAGATTCTAGTCCAGGTAGTCTTGTTTTATTAAGAGCTCCAAGAAATAAGAATGAAGAAGAATATAGACCTTTTCATTATATTAAACCTATGAAAAATGAAAGGTTGTCATTAAATGTAAGAACAAAAATTAATAGGGAGAAAAAATAAAAATGACAAAGAAAAATGAACTTTCAAACTATACAGAAGAAGAAATATTAGAGATAGCCGAGACTTTATATGGTATAGAGAGAATAAGGGCTTACAAAATTGCTGGAAGAGCTGATTTAGAAAAAGAATATGCTAATGAATTATTAATAGCTAAAGATGATCATTATGGAAGAGGCCCCTGTGCTTTCTCCCCTTATGATGCTGATAACTGGGAAGTTTTGAGACAAAAGAAAAGATTTGATAAAGATAAAGAAGTCATTTTTTATGATAATGAAGCTATAAGAGATGGTTTAATTAATACTAATATTGAAGTTTATACTAATGACCCTTCTTATGACGGAATAAAAAATATTGAAGGTGTTTTATCTTCTTATGATATTAATAAAGAAGAAAGAATAAAGTTTTTTGTAAAGTTAAGAGAAAAAGCTAAAGAAAAAATCTGGGCTGATGAAATTAGCCAGTTTGTTTTTGGTCTTAAAGATACAGGTTATTCAAATCTAGCAGCTCACACAAGAGTTTCTAGGAAAGATGTAGCTATTCATTATTTAGATGGTCTTTTCACTAAATATGATTTAGAGGATTTGGTTCATATTGATGATCTATCTACAAAATTAATGGGGTTTATGGAAAAAGAAAAGATTGATGGAGAAGAAATAGTTTTAAGGTCAATTAATAAAATAAAAAATTATAAACCAAGACATCTTAAATTAGCTACACCAAGAGATAAAGCATCAGAACCTTATTATTTGATTAAAGAATTAAGTAAAATTCCTAGTTTAAGATTTCCTAGAGACTTTACAATAAGAACAATTGAAAATTATGTCAAACATGGTGGAGAGTTATGGGAAGGACATCATCAAGAATTTCTTTTTATTTTAAATGAAATAAAAGATGATATTAGAGTTAGAGCTTTATGTGAAAAATCTTTAAGAAAGGAAATTGAAAACGGACCCGTCTGTCTTTTAGATAGAGTTGAGTATGGGGTAAAGGAATTTGGACTCAATCCAAAAGAAGGATGGCTTAAAAAATCTTTAGAAAAAACTTTAAAGAAATGGAGTAAAACTAATGAAAAATTTGAGTTAAGTGCCGCCATTTACATTGGAAGAAAATATGAACTTTTGTCTAATGAAGAAATTGAAAAATTAGAAAGAAAACTAGATTTAATAGAAAGATTAAAAAAGGTTTAGATAAGTTATTTGTTTTCAATACTATTCTTCAACATATATATATGCCTCACTAGAATTAATATTTCTTAAGGTGTCTACGGTTTCATATTTTATTGTGTTTTTTCCTAATTCAAAATTAGTTGTATCTGTCATATCGGGAATAGAATAAATAGTTTTTGGATATTTTCCATTTAACATCTTATCAATATCCCTATCATATTTTAAATTATCATTTATATAAAGTCTTTGTTTTGTTAGACCGTCTGAATCTGAAGATCTTTCTAAGATGCATATAAGAGTTCCTCTATTAATATACAGCTCTTCTATTCCTCCTTTATTAGAATGTATATCACCTCTATTATTCAAACTTACATCGACTTTTGCCCAATTTTGAGTATGAGAGTTATAAGATGACACTACTCCAACACCCATAATTCCTGCTAGAGTTAAACCTGCAATAACTGATAGTTTTTTCATATCGAAAATTAGCAAATTAAGCTTTTAAAAATATTTATTATTTATAATATATATTATTTCATTTACTCATATCTCTCAATCTTTTCATTGTATCTTCAAATTCTTTGTCTTTTTCTAATCTTGGTGGTTTTTGGATAGGTTTTACTGGAGGCCTAAAAAAAGATCTGGGTGGTTGAAATGGCGGCGGTCTTGAAACTGGTTTTTGTGGTTGTGATTTATAGCCAGTTTTTAATCTAAAAAGCCAGATCTTCAACTGATTTCTAAATATTATGGCTAGAGTAACAAGTAGTATAAGAATTATTAATAAAATTATTAATAAATAATTTGTTTTTTCAGGTGGTTTTCTTGCGCAACATTTTTGTCCAAATTCGCAGGAATTTGAGTATTCTAACTTTTCTTCTTCGCTTTCAGAACAAGAATCCTTACAATAATTTTCAGCATTTTCACAATCATTTATTCTTTCTATTACAACGCAATCTCCAACACAGCATTCATTAGTGTCAGAGGAAGCAACTAAATTGCCATTGCATTCCTGCTCTGAATTGCAAACAATTCCTTGTTTTTCAAGACAGGTTGGCTCTTCAAATTGAGTTTTACAGCATATTTCTGTTGAACTTGAACAATAAAAGTTATTTATAGTATTAGCTAAATCACATTTACCAAGTGGAACACAATAATTGCTGAAATCTTCGCAATAAGATATACCTGCTTTTGTTGGTATTGACGGGCTTTTTGGCCATCCAGCATATAAAATAAACGGAGTATCAGACTGCCAGCAACCAGAAGATTCTTGAACCTTCAATAAATATCTTTTAGCATTTTCAACTTCATTAGAATTAATATTTTGCAGTGTCAAAAGAGCTAGGGCGGTATCATAAAACTTATTCCTGCTTTCATCCCAGTAATTATTGTTTTTCTGTAAACTGATTAATTCAGAATAATAATCGTCTGAACCTGTTAGTATGTATAAAAATGCTGAAGGAAGATATTTTTTGTTTTCTGCTGCATCTGCCATGGATGTTAAAAATGGAATGAAAGAATCTACATCTTTTCCTTGTTTTGATAGAGCAGTAGCCCCCCATAAAGTTCCCTCATAATCACAAATATTTGATGTAGACAGACAATTAGAGTTTACTTTTTCGGTAATTGAATCGAATGAAGAGGCGGATTTTGTTTCGCTGGAGACATGAAAAACATTGCTTCCTGGCTTTTGGTAGATTAAAGCTGTTATAAAATTTTTGTCACAAGAGACAGTGTAATTTTGATTTATTTCTTTTATCTCAAACCAGTAATCATTATAAGCTTTTACAAGTCCTGATGGAGGAGTTCCCGAAATTTTTTTATTATCTTCTACTATAACTTTCTTACCATTAATATCGCACTCGCTTCGGTTTATAGTGTCTATTTCTAGATACCAGATTAATCCTGTTTGAGAAATTTTTTTGCTTAGCAGCCAGTTTACGTTGCTGTCTACATTATCCCCTATATGGCTTAAAGCCAGAATAGCTAGTGATGTTGACTTTATATTGCAATTACCAACGTCAGTTTCTGCCCAACAGTTATCTTTTTTCTTCTCATTTAATGAGGCCTTGCAATCAGATTGAAAATTTGATTTATATGAACTAGAAAGCAAATTAAATGCAGCTAAATTTGTGCTTTTAGTACTCCCGCAATTATTCCCTAAGTTACTTTCCAGACAGGAATAAGCTCTGTCTATTTCTGATTTTGAGGAGTGGTTTTGCGCGAAAATTAGTGAAGTGAAAAGTAAAATAAAAATTATCAATACACCTGTTTTTATTTTCATAAAAAAATTAGGTTATTTAGGTATTTAAATTTGTTGATTAAGATTATAAGCT
>CAYJSY010000015.1:0-11103 GCA_964372925.1 Candidatus Woesearchaeota archaeon | reverse complement strand
ACCGCCCCCAAAACCCCCAAAAAAATTAGCTAAACCATTTTCACTATTAATTTTAATATTCTGATCATAATAAAAAAATGATATCAAAATAATTAATATTCCAGCTACAAAAAACCCAACAACAAACTCCTTTTTCATTATATAATTTAAGATAATGTATTTAAAATAGTTTCGTTTATTAATTTGCATACTAATTCCTCTCTCCCGCATCTATCGTTTTTATTTTGTATTAATATTATAAAATAAGACTATAATTCCAAAAAACATTAGCTTAATTCATCTAATCCTGCAATTAGTCTCAAAATTACTCTAAATCCCTCAACCCCTCCAAGCTCTCAAATTTAAACACCATTATAAAGTAATAACAAACCGAAAGGTTTATATACTAGTTTATTCTAATATAAACTATAAATAATGAATATAATAAAAATGACAGACAAAACAATTTCAGAACCGTTATCTAAACTATCTGAAGAGACAATATATCAAAAAATTAATAGACATAAACTTTTAGGAAATCTTTATACAGCCGCTTATCTATCTCAACGAGCTGGTTTAAAAAAAGAAGCAGAGGAATTATACGAAAGAGCAGAAAATTCGTACGAAAACATAAACCCTTTTTATCCGCCTATGGATAGTGAGAAGGAGATTATTCTAACAAATGATTTAATCAGTTCTTACGAAAAAACAGGCGCCTTTCACGAAGCTGCAGATATTGCTTATAATTCAGATTTAACTGATAGAGCTAGAGATTTATATAAAAAAGTTATTAAAGGCTATAAAGAAATTGGGGATCTTGATAGAGCTGCTAGAATAGCCCACAGATTAGGATTAGAAGCAGAATTAGAGAAGTAGTTATCTAATTTATTAAAATAAACAACATAAATTTTTATTTCTTATTTTTTACTTTCTATTAATAATTAATTTAATATTTTAATTAATATCTCATTGAGCCATCTTTAACTTTTTAGCTCATTTTAATTTATATTAAAGCCATTTTTAAATCACAATACCCAGAAAAATTTTTATAACCTCTACCCCTCTATCAACCCCTCTAGTTTTCCAAAATTATACTCCTTTTTTTCCTTATTATTATAAATTATTACCTCAAACCTCTTTAAAACACCGTCTGGAACAACAAAAAACATTTCTTTTTTATTTCCGATTCTAGTTTTTTTCAACGAACTTGTTAGTCCTAGATTAGCTAGATCATAGCCATAACTACTATTGCTAAAACTAGGTAAAATATAGACTGTTTTATTCACGTCATTTATCTTCCACCCTCCCTTTAAAAAACACTTATATCTCTCGCTTTTGTATCTATCAAATAAAGTTATCGAGGGATGCAGATGACCAAAAATTAAAACAGTTGTCTGACTGTCTAAACACTGTTTAAACAGCCTATTTCCGTGCAAAAAACATATTTTACTAATTTTTCTGCCATTTTTCTTATAATAATTATTTTTATCTGTTTTTATAAAATAATAGTCAACTAGCTTTACATCTCTTTTCTTAACAATAGGACCCAAAAAATTGTCATGATTTCCCCTAATAACTATAATCCTCTTTCCCTTAATACTATTTTTATCATACCTACTATTTTTACCCTCTTTTTTCTTATTAATTTCACTAATTTTACCCCATTTTTTATTAACTCTGTTTTTTTTCAAATACAAAGAATTTGATGTTAAAATGCCGGGTGTTTTAAGTTCTTTACAGACAAAAAAATCAGGGTTTTTTATCTCCGAGTTAAAACAGGTAGGGTTAAAACCTGATTTTTCTGAATCTAAGTTAATATACTTCTGGTTAATCTTATCACTCCTCATTATTCCTAATTTATTTTCATTTTCATCTAATTTGTTCTCTAAATAATCAAAAAATTCTAGTGCCTCTCTCCACTCGCTATCTGCTATCTTTCCAAAATCATGCTTAACATCCCCCAAAAGAACTATTTTTTCTACTCTAATACTCTCTTTTATCAAATACCTAAATATCTCATCTAGTTTTTCAATAATTTCCCTTAAATATGGAAAAACAGCCCCTCCACAAATATACTCATTATAACCAATATGTAAATCTCCTATAACTAAAATATTTTCTACTAATAGACAGTCATGAAGGAATTTAATTTGATTTTTTTGGTTTTTCATATAAAATTGAACATACTAATATTTTTAAATTAGATTGATATAAAACAATAAAATGGACGAACTTGATTTTGAAAAAAATAACCTAAAATTTTTAAAAGAAGACCTTGAAAAAAAACTTGAAATGTCGCCAGAAGAGTTAGAGTTATTTTCAACTAATTTTCTAAAAGAAGCCATAAATCATATAGCAAAAGGAGGGTGTATAAATTTTACAGACTATAAGGGCAAAAATACTATTTATTCAATACCTATAAAACTCGAAAACCTAAAAATAAAAACAGAAGATATGTATAAATATCATGTAACAGATTTTTTAGGGTACGTGCTTGACGAAAAAGACTCCCATTATAATAGAATATGCAGAATAAACAGTCACGACTGGCTGGAGTATGGCATATTTGATATTTCTTTTAGTGATGGCACTAGAAAAAATTTTTCAGACAACAAAATAGGGATTTTGAAAATTTATTTTAGAAAACCCCTGCCACTAAACCCCTTTAGCTATCCAACATTTGAAAATTTTTTACAGGAGTTTAACTATAGGAAAGGCAATTTTCAGCAGCTAAATCACGACTACCAAAAACTTTTTAATGAGCATCTACCGAAAAAATAATTTATAAATGCCGTAAAACTCTTCTCGAAATTTATTAATTTATTCAATACAAAATAAAAAAATTTGACTAATCAGTTTACTCTGTCAACTATCCATCACAACTCAATTAATTCTTATTATTAATTTCTCGTATAATCTCCCCATGTATCCTCTTCATAAATTCTAGCTTATCCTCTATCTTTAAAAAATCGCTATATCCCTGCAAAACTAGATTTAGTGCAAAAGGACTAGGTAATTTTGTATCTATTTTTTCAATTTTAATTCTCTCCTCTTTTATTAATCTTAGCACTAATTTAGCATTTTCAATATCCATTAAATCCTCTAAAACCTCTCTTCTAGCCTCTTTTAAAATTGGAAAATCCCGGCTTATTTTTTTTAAAGCGCCCAATAAAAAAAAAGATTTCATCTGCTGCTTTCCAACGCTTTTTGTTCTACCTTTATAATTCCTTAGTATCATCAGGCTTCTTGCGGCACAATGTCTGAATCTTCTTTTTAAGACTTCTGTATTTAGAATAGCCTCCTCTAAGATCTCCCTTAAGTTATTTTCATTCAAAAATCTTAGGGCCTCATCTACTGACAATTTTTCCCCACAAAAATAAAACCCGTTATCGTTTATACCTATCTCTATATCTCTTCTATCCTTTCTAGCCATTAAATAACCTAAAGCTCTTGATAAAGCATCATTAACCCTCCTTCCATATAAACTATGAACAACCACATAATTTTTCTCCCCCTTATAATGTTCTACTACTATTCTATTTTCATGCGGAATTTTTGAATATTCATGCTGTTCATAAAAATAACTGTATACCTCTTCGGCAATTTTATCTTTAACATAACAGCTAGTTTTAATAAACTCTATAATATCTTTTTTACTCCTATTTTTAAACATTTCACTAATAATTTTCCTAAATTTTCCTATTTCAACTGCAGAGTCAAAACTTAGAGGCAGTTGTTCAGAAAACCAGCTGGGTATGTTCGGATTTCTTTTTCCCTTCCTAACATAAGCCTTCATTCCCTTAGTATACATAAACTGGTGCCTATTCCCTCCGAGAACAAAAACATCTCCCGGCTTCAATTTTTCTAAAAAAGCCTCGTCTATAACTCCGATTATTTTGTCTTTTTCATCTCCAGTTCCAACAACACTAACAAAACTCTCCTCTGGAATCGTTCCTACATTTGTCATATAAATAACTCTAGCTAACTTTCCTCTCTTGCCCATCTGTTTGCTCTCTCTATCATACCATATTTTTGCATAAATATTCCTGTGCTCTAGTGCATACTCACCAGACAGATAGCTAATAACTGACATAAAATCATCTCTGTCTAAATCACAATAGCAGTAACTTTTTTTTACTAACTGATATGCCTCGTTAATATTCCATATATTTTGAATACACATCCCATATATCTGCTGGCTTAAAACATCTAGACAATTTTTTGGAATATGAATTTTATCAATCTTTTTTTCAATACACTCTTTATTTAATATACAGCATTCAACTAAATCATCTCGATCTAAAATAATAAATTTTCCTTTAGAAATGTCATGCAGTTTATGTCCTGCTCTTCCAATTCTTTGTAAGGCTCTAGCAGAACTTTTTGGGCTGCCTAGTAAGATAACTAAATCTATATAACCTATGTCAATTCCTAGCTCTAAGCTGGTGCTTGTCACAACAACCCTCATCTTTCCAGTCCTTAATTTTTCCTCAATATCAAATCTATGCTCCCTGCTTAGAGATGAGTGATGGGCCCCTATATTCTCAAAATAATTTTTTGGAAATTTTTCTTTTAGATGGTTAACAGCTCTTTCAGTAGCAGCTCTCGTGTTTGTAAAAATAACAGTTGTTTTATGGCCCTGAATTAAGCTATCAATCAACTCATACATAGAATTTGTTTCATTTTCATACTCAGTTAGTTTACCAACTGTTAAAACATCTATCTCAATTTTCTTATTACTCTGAACATCTGCAACTAAACACTCTCTATCCATCCCAACTAAAAAGTTAGCCACCTCATCTAGCGGAGCAATTGTCGCACTTAATCCAATCCTTACCGGAGTTATCTTGCTTATACTTTCTAGTCTCTCTAAACTAATGCTTAGATAAACCCCTCTCTTGTTTCCTAGTGAATGTATCTCATCAACAATAACAAATTCAACTCCATAAAAAAATTCTATAAATTTTTTCGTTGTTAGAGTTATAGCCAAACTCTCGGGAGTTGTAATAAAAATATGAGGCGGATTTTTAAGCATCTTAGCTCTCTCCTTATTGTCCGTATCACCAGTCCTTAATCCTATTCTTATTTTTTGCATTTTAATGCCTCTTTTTTCAGCAATTTCCATAATCTCTTTTAATGGATTTATTAAATTAACATAAATATCATTGTTTAATGCTTTTAACGGACTTGAATAAACAGCATATACTTTTTCTTCCAACTCATTTTTTTTAGACAATCCGATAAGATAATTTAAGATGCCTAAAAAAGCAGTTAAAGTTTTGCCACTTCCAGTTCCAGCAGAAATTAAAATATTCTTTCTCTCATAAATATTCATAACTCCGTACAGCTGGCTGTCTGAAAAATTCTCAAATTTACCGAAAAACCACTCTCTAATTAGAGGATCTAAAATTTCAATTATTTCTGACTGTTTTCTTGGTTTTGCTCGTGGATATACCATTTTAATTAAAGCATATCTTGTAGCATCTTTAAATTGTTATGCTTTTATATTTTAACTATCTAAATAAACCGTCTATCTAACACTAATAATCACTTTTAACACGCTATAAAAAACCCTTCTAACCCGCCATCTTTAGTGATAATACAGCAGGATTTTTCTGATTATTAATGCTATATTATTAAGATTTCTGTCTGTCTAATTACATTAAATTTATAAAATTGCTAGTCATAATTATTAAATGAGAATAAGTCAGGAAAAAAAGAATAAAATTATAGAACAAATTCTTTTTTATTTATATCAGGTTTTTCCAAAAAACCCATTTACAGCAGAGATAGCCAGAGAAATAGCAAGAGATGAAGAATTCATAAAAAAAATACTTTTGGACCTTAAGGATAAAAACCTAGTTGTTTTAATAAGAAAAAATGAAAAGTATTTATTTTCAAGAAGACTTAAATGGAAACTTTCGAATAGAGTTTATGACATCTATCACAACAATAAATAAATTTACCTAAAAATAATTATATAAAATGGACCCAATAAAAAAATCTTTCGATAATGTCAAAGATGATATAAATTTACTTAATAAAGAAATAATAAATATAAAAATAGCCATAGAAAACATTAATTTAACTATAAAAAAACTAGAAACTAATCAAAAAAATCAGGTAAACAACCCTCCAACAATCAAACAGCAAAATCCAACAGATAATGAGAATCCAACACATAATCCAACAGATAATTTAGCTTTAAAAGCCTTAAAAGACCATAATATTGATATTTCCATAGGAAATAGAGGGGTTCCAACAGACAGACAGACAGACAGACAGACAGACAATCCAACACATTTTTTAATAAAAAACACCGAAATCTCTCAAAATTCGATAAAAAATAACAAAAATATAGAGCTGAATATAAAAGAAGCTACTGAAATTCTAGAGTCACTAGATACAATTAAAAAAGAAATTCGTCTAAAATTTAAACATCTAACAAATCAGGAGATGCTTATTTTTTCTGCAATATATCAGCTAGAGGAAACCAATCAGGAAGTTACCTATAAATTACTCTCAAAACACCTCAATCTATCAGAAAGCTCTATAAGAGATTATACACAGAGAATAATCTCAAAGGGCATACCTCTTAAAAAACAAAAATTAAACAATAAGATGATACTACTCTCAGTCTCTCAAGAGCTAAGGAAAATAGCCTCTCTCTCGACGATAATTAATCTTAGAGATCTCTAAATTATTTTTTATAAATTTTTTCTTTATAACTTTCAATCTAACTTGAATAATTCTGATTACATTCGGTTTAACGGGTTTAATCTAGTGCCATCTACCCCCACTTTTACCTTAAAACCCCTAAAAAGCTAAATTTTAACTATTTTGAGACTTTTTTTATAACCATCACTTTTTATTTTTATCATCCATGAACTCTTACTCTCTTTTTATTTTATATTTTTCTATATCATTTTACTCTCACTATCCCATATTTTTGTCTTTATACCAATAAAAAATATAACTTTTCCCCTTTTTCGATTATTATAACTCTCACTTTTCTGTTTTTGATGTTAATTTTTGTTCTTTTTAACTCAAAATTAACTATTTTTACCCATTTTCCTGCCTCTTATCTCTCATTTTCCTTTTTTTTAACAACATCTCTCTGGCTTTTTCTGGTATAAATATTCTCTTCTTGTTATTCTCATCAATAACCTCCTCTATCAACCCCTCACTTTTATGTCTAATGCTGTTTACCTGCCCCCTTATAGTCGATTTTCTTTTTCCAAGCATAGCTGCTAAATCTTCATAACTTAATTTTAAATCAGAATTCATTAAAACATAAACTATCGCTCTTTCATTTGGAGTTAAATTATTAAAAAAGACTGTTTGAACAGCTGTTTGAACACTGTTTAAAACACCAACAACAGCTGTTTGTTTATTAAACAGGGGCTGTTTATGTTTAAACAGCCTCCCACCATCATAAAAATTAAACATATTTTTCAAATTTTCTATATCATCTTTTATAGACGACAATTCCTCTTTAATATCAAAAATTTCATTTTTAATCTCAGAATCCTTAGAATCAAGATGTTTAATCCACCTGCTTAAATTTCCAACATCCTGTTTAACACTGTTGAAGCCTGTTTGAACAGCCTGTTTTAACTGCTCAAATTCCTCTTTTTCAGCCTTTTTTCTGAAAAATCCAAACATAATAAAATTATCTTATTTATATTTATAAACCTTTCTACGATTTTTTAACTTTTTATGATAATGCAAATTATGTTAACAAAAAACCCTTTCATAAAAAATTAAGCAGGCGTTATTAATTTTTTTAAACAACTAAAAACATAAGATATAATCTTGAGTTTATGAGCAAATCAACAATCTCAGTTTTATTAACCAATCTTTTCTTTAATTCTAATCATCTTGAAAAAATGTTTCTCTTACTAAACAATATTTGATAATAGAACTTTTCATACAATAAATCAAAACATTTAAAAACTAAATAATATTCTATTAATTATGGTTAAAGATTTTAAAGAAATGGTTTGCAAGGATTGCGGGCTATGTAGCATATTTAAATGGATACTGCCAATTATTTTACTAGCAGTAATTCTAGTGCCGGGTTGGTATGATGCCATCTGGGCAAAATGGGTAATAGGAGTAGTTGCCTTATTATTCCTCTTAAAAATATTCTGCAGTTGTAAAAGACGATAATATTCTTAAAAACACAGCTAAAACAACTAAAACTTTTTGCTTTTGATTAAAAGTTTTAACACGAGTGATTAAGCTAATAAATACTTATATACTAAATATTCTCTGTCTAACAATGAGTGAAAATATAGATTATCCCGAAGGATTTTATATAAAACATAGTAAACTTGTTTATTTAATAAAATACCCAAATGGAGCTTATACAGAAGAGTCTATACTATCCCCACACTATTTAAAACAGGTAACTCTAAACAACTTAATAAACTATGAGCCTCTTTCTGAGCAACAACTAAAATGGCTTAAAAATAGAATAAATCAGTTAGAATTACTTGCCGAAACAGACGAAACTAGGAAGTAAAAGATAAGGCGACTAAGATTTTTTAGCATAAAAAACTCAACCCCCTCAACTGTTCGTTTAATAAGCTATTTAAACTAATCAATATAGTTTACTAATTGGCTATTTTCCAATAAAAAAAGAATAGAATTTTTTAAAACAAAAACATTCTTTCATAAAACATTCATCCAACAACTAAAAAACCTCTAATTTTATTTAAACACCCTTTTTCACATAAAACCACCATTTACACACAAAAGATTCGCACAAGTTATATTGGGCGTAGTTTGTATATTTCTAGGAATTCTGTTCGAAAGATTTTCTATTCTATCAATTTTTAAGTAAATACTCTTAATCTTTTTGAATTAAATCTAAACTAAAGGCCCTGTAAGAATTAGGTCTAACAAAGTTCTAACTATCATTAAAGTTACTGAAACAGCAACTCCTAAATACCAGTTCAAATATTTGATTACCATTTTAAAATGACTAATTCAACCTTTAAAAAGCTTTTCCTCTAGCTAAAACTTTCTGCTTTTGATTAAAAGTTTTAACATAGTCAAGGTAGTACCTAAATTTATTAAAATCATACCTCGTAGTGTTAAAATTAATAAAAATAGATAGAATTAGTATTAATTTAGCTTTAATAACTCTTTAGACAATTAAAAATTCAAATAAAGTCTCAATTAAATACTAAAATTTTCAAATCTCTCCTTAAAATTAATAACCAACCAATAAACTCTCTAATCAGAATCATATATTCAGATTGACCACTCATTTTTAATCTTTATTAGAATCGTAATTAAAATATTTCTCTCTTAGGCTATATAAGTGTAATTGTATTCCTATTTCAAGTAAGCCAACTACTTCAGCGGACTGAATTAAACCCTCTAAACCCATACTACTGCCAGCACCAAAAAACAACCCATAAAAAATAGTTCTTGGAGGAATTTTTTTAACTAATTCAGGAAATTTCATAAAAAATATTAATCTTTAATCTTTAAAAACCCCTCATTTCAGGTTGTGTTTCTTTAAAGGGTGAGAAAATGCCCTTATTTTTATAAGTTCTCAACTCCATTAACTTTTCAGAACTCTCTCAAAAACTCTCCATAACCCTCTTCTTCTAATTTTTCTTTTGGAATAAATCTAAGCGCAGCAGAATTCATGCAGTATCTTAATCCGGTTGGTTTAGGCCCATCACTAAAAACATGTCCTAGATGAGAGTCTGCATTTTTACTTCTTATCTCTACTCTTTTCACAAACAAACTATAATCTGACTTTTCAACAACATTCTCCTTTACTAAAGTTTTTGTAAAACTAGGCCACCCTGTTCCAGAATCAAATTTATCCTTAGATATAAATAAGGGTTCTCCACTCACAACATCCACATAAATACCATCTTTTTTATTATCCCAGTATTCATTATTAAATGGTCTTTCAGTATAACTCTCTTGAGTAACCCTATACTGAATATCACTAAGACTTTTTTTCAGCTCTTTTTTACTAGGCTTCTCAAATTTTTTTCCTGAATTAAAATTTTTTGAGTTAAAAACTATCCCCCCACCTTTCCATGTATTTTTAATATACTGATTTCTTCCTGACGCATATCTATATAATTTATACCTAATAGGATTTTTTTTAAAATAATCTTGATGATAAAATTCTGCCGGATAAAAAGTAGTGAATTTTTTTATTTCAGTCACGATTTTAGATTTATATCTAGATTTCTGAAGTATTTTTTTCGACTCTTCTGCAAGCTTTTTCTGCTCATTATTATGATAAAAAATTATGGTTTTGTACTGATTTCCTCTATCGACAAACTGTCCTCCTTCATCAGTCGGATCAATATGTTTCCAGTAAATTTCTAATAACTCCTCATAACTTATTTTTGAAGATTCATATGCAACCTGAACGGCCTCTACATGGCTCGTTTTTCCACTGCTAACCTCCTGATAACTCGGATTTATTTCCCTACCGCCAGCATAACCAGAGGTAGCACTTAAAACTCCACTATGTTTTTGGAACTCTGCCTCCGAACACCAAAAACACCCGCCTGCAAAAGTAGCAATTTCAAAACTCTCTTCCGGTTTTTCCCTCTCTGAATTTTTTTCAGCTGCCATCTGACCAACTAACATAACAAACATGAATATAATTATAAGCTTTTTCATTTTATTATAAAAAATATCATTAAAATATTTATGCTGAAAAAATTGAAAACATTTAAACAGTTTTTTACTAACAAAAACATTTATAATCCTTGACTTACTATATAAGTTATGAAAAAGAGGCCCAATAAAATAACTAAGAAAAATGTCTGGATAACTGTATTTATCATAATTTTGCTTATAATAGCAGTTATAGTAGGAATGCAAACTAGTTTTTATGGAGTCGCGCTTGGTGTTCTAATAGGAGTTTTAGTGTCCCTTCTTGCAAATAGTCTAAAGAACTAGCTTATTATTATCTGATTTATAGATAGTATGCTCAAACATTCAGTATGAACAAGGACGGGATATTTACTAGTTTGCGTAAAAAAAGGCATTTTTAGCATTCATTTTAATTTTTGTTTATGTCCATAAATTGAAAACTAGATAATTTATTATGTAGTAGTATATACAGCTTTCAAT
>CAYJSY010000014.1:0-11609 GCA_964372925.1 Candidatus Woesearchaeota archaeon | reverse complement strand
ACGTTGCGAAGCAATGTCCACTGCCTAAAGGCAGTGGTTTACTTTTTTCCTGTATAATAAATTATCTAGTTTTCAATTTATGGACATTATGAAATTTCTTAAACACAAATAACTTTTTATACAGAGATTATTTCCTTTCATTAAGCGGAGATGCCGGAGTGGTCAAACGGAACACGTTTAGGCCGTGTTGGCTTAGTGCCTTCCTAGGTTCGAATCCTAGTCTCCGCATAATACATAAGTGTTCTGTTATAAGATGATGAGAACTGCAAAAACAGCAATCTTTTGTAAGCTATTCAATATCTGTATTTTTCAAAGCCCTATCAACTAGTTCTTCTACTAAGATCAGCTCAATATTTTTGTAGCCCTTTGAGATTCTTGTCATAAGTTCAGCTCTTGCTTTATTAAGGATCTTAGTTCTGATATATTCAACGTCTTTGTCAGGAAGAGGCCCGTTTAAAGGATTTATTTTTCCTCTATATTTCTTAGCTACTTCAAAACTTGTTATAAGCTCTTTTCTGTACCTGTCAGCTATAATCTCTCTACTTACCGCACGCTCTAAAATTTCATGAACAATTGCATTAGAAATATTTCCAATAAATAGCTCAATCAGCTTATTTCTGTTTTGAACCACTTTCTATCCCTCGAAGTATTTTAGAGAAAGTTTTATAGTATATTAATTTATACTTTTTCAAGAAATCTTTTTTATCTATAAGATTCTGCCTTAATTCTTTAACATTCAAACCAAAATTTCTTTTAGTTTCATTATCAACTAACTCCTTGCTTACTCTCTTGCTATCTAGATAAAGAGAGATAGCTATCATGTTTCTGACTAGATTATATTTCTCATTTCCGCTTAAAACATCAAAGTTATCAATTAATGCCTTGCTCTTTAGAAGGTGCAAGTCAAGCAGTTTATATTCTATTTTATGTTTAGCCTTATAGACAAATCTTTTTTTAGAGATACATCTGCTTAACATCATTTGATACAGAGGGTCTGTTTCTAATCCCCTAATGAGCTCTTTATTGCTTAAGACTAAGATATGCCCGCCTATACCAGTTTTTCTTTTTATAACATCTCTAATTACATCCAGACTTAGTTTATAGTCAGTCACGATAATGATATCTATATCATTAAACTGAAATCCTTCGTCCAAAAAAGAGCCTGTAATTAATATGTTTTCGTAATCATTAAAAGCTCGATTTATAATATTTAAAATTTCTTGAACTATTTCCAGCTTTATAGGCTCGAGATTCTTAACACCGTAAAAATAAAGCCTTTCAACTGGTTTTTTCTTTTCAAGAGGTTTAACAACTACATAATTTCCAATGGCAAAGCCGATTCTATTCTTTGGGAGATAAACCTGATCCATCTTACTTCCCTTGCTTATTTTTCCTATAATTTCCATATTACGTAATATTATGTGGTATTTATAAATCTTTCCCTCTAACTCTTATAACAACCAGGTGTCTTAATCATATTCTCTGTAGTTTTGAATATTCTTATAACCTTTTTATAATAGTAACAAAATAGAAAGATTTAAAAACCCACAAGATTTCAATATTTTAACCATATAAGAAAAGAGTTCTGATAAAAATTATAAAATGACAAACGAATTACAACTAGATGGAATAAAAAATGCAGAAGATTTCATTGATTATGTTAGTAATAGATGTAATGGACTTGGAATAATGTGTCCAACGAACTATTCTCTTGTTCCAATGGGAAATCTTGCTCAATTTATCAATCCTAAAAATCCTTTTGCATTAACAGATAGTGAATTAGCTAAATTAAGCGATATGTTATCTGCAATTGCTAAAAGAAAACCAATTCATATTGATAAATCTTTTGTATTAAATTATGTATCACAAAATAGAGAATTACGTAAACTAATTGACAAAGTTCCAAAAGTACTTGTTCCTATTGATTATAATTTATCTAAAGAAGCTCATTGTTTTACTGATGTGAAATATTTAGCTTCAGTAACAGAGGACATTGAAAAATTGCCTAGTAATCCTTCAAAGGAATTAACTGATTTGGTTTCAAATATGTACACTTATTCACAAAATAAATTTTGGTTTTTGGGTGCATCAACAATACCAGAATTATTGTTATATGATTTATTTTCTCGTGCAGAAATGATTATCCCGGTCTCAGATTTGTTGGCAAGATTATTTTATGATCATCAAAAAGATTTAAAGATGAAAAGTTATATTATTGATAATAATATGACTCCTCTTTCTGTATGCTATTTTGAGAATGATTGGAGAATGTTAAAAATGAATCATAATATGCAAGTTATAATAGAAAGAGTTGAAGATGATAGAGTTGTTGAATATGTTGAGAAAAATCAATAAATATTAATTAACAAATCTAATTCTGGCTAGAGGAATCTTCTCCGCATTTTTTCGAAGGCTAAAAAAAATCTTCAGAAAGTTTTAAAAACTTCCTTTATTTATAATATTTATGGAAATGGTGAAAATACCG
Source organism: Candidatus Woesearchaeota archaeon (assembly GCA_964372925.1). Taxonomy (GTDB): domain Archaea; phylum Nanobdellota; class Nanobdellia; order Pacearchaeales; family GW2011-AR1; genus ARS1285. Next base: position 9,124 of record CAYJSY010000014.1, on the reverse strand, counting down.
AAAGATGAATATGAAAAATTGAAAATGCAGGCGAACATAGATATAAATTTATTAAAGCAATTAGTTAGAAGCATAAAAGATATAAAAGAAGGTAATGTAATAAGGGTAAAATAAAATTCTAAGATTCTTTGTATGATGGATTATCTATTTTAACTAATATTTTTATTTCCTCTCTGAAAAATTCCAAGAATAATCTAATCGTATTAATTGTTTTTTGTTGATATTTCTTGCTACTTATTGCAACCATATAAACAGCTTGTAAATCTTCATAAATCAGATAGTAAACTCTATAATTTTCAAATCTTGATTCTCTAAACCATTTTGTTCCAAGAGGATTTCCATAATTAGGATTATCTATTAGTCTTTCTTCAATTTTATCAATTCTATCTTGAATGACTTTATCATATTTCAGAATTTCTTCTTGAAAAGCAACAGATCGAAACACCTTATACTTTTTCATAGATGATTATAGAAAAATAACTTTATAAATTAAATCCATTTTTTAAATAAGTGAGAAAAATTTAATTGAATTTTTTTAAATCTATCAACCATTATTAGACTCCTAACTATTTTCTTAACTTTTCCTCCGCATTTTTAGAAAAACACAAACATAAACTATATAAATAAGTTAAGATTCTCAATATTATGAAACTAAGAGTTATTATTGAAGAAGACGAAGATGGCATGTTTGTAGCAGAATGTCCTTCACTTCCAGGTTGTATTTCACAAGGAAGAAATAGAGAAGAAGCAGTACATAATTTACGTGATGCAGTTAAGGGATATCTTGAAAGCTTAAAAAAACATAACGAGGCTATTCCCCATTCTATTTATGAAGAAGTTATTGATATAAATGAGTAAGCTTCCTGTTATTTCTGGAATAGAAGTAATAAAAGCATTAAGTAAAATAGATTATGTTATTGATCATCAAACAGGAAGTCATATTATATTGAGAAATGAGAAGCCCCCTCATAGAAGATTAACAATTCCTAATCATAAAGAACTTTCAAAAGGTACGTTAAGAGCCATTATAAGACAATCTGGACTAACAAGAGATGGGTTTTTAGGTTTGTTGTAATTGTTTTATTATATTTTTAATTCTATTGTTTTCTCAAAGCATCAACAACAACATCAAAATTATTTTCAACCTTTTTATTATTAACATAAATTTCTTCATAATAATCTTTTCCAACAATTTTATTTAAACCCTCAGCATACCTAAGATCTTTTTCAAAATCCTCATTATTAGTCACCCATTTTCCATTATATCTATAATTAAACTCATATGCTTCATTTGCATTTTTAACTTTTATTAGAATATCTTGTTTTAACATATCATCAGTTATTTCTTTTTCAGGGGAAATCTCCTCTTTATTAATTGGTTCTTTTACAGGTTCATCTAATTTAGTCCCTTTTTCTGTCTCATCATTATTTATTGTTATCTCGGGTAATTTTAAAAGGGCCAGAGCTATTTTTTTATGCAGTCTTGCTAGAGAGTAAATTGCCTTTGCTCTATAAACATTATTGGCTCCTATATTAGATAGTCTTTCTAATTTGTTAACAATAGGATAGATTTTGTTTTCAATTGACGAGTCCTTATCTATCTGTAGATTATTTATAAAATACTCTGCTTCTGACAAAATACTCTCGCTTATTTCTGGAGGGAAATATTCATTAGCTCCAATATGAGCAAGATTTACATTCTCTAATATATTATTCTCTATTTTTTTGTCTCTTACTACGTTTTTAACAGAATCGGTATCTAACCAGCATTTTATTGTTGGATCGTCGCAATATCCAACCTGTTTCCATTTATCATATGTTGAGTTAGTTCTATCATAATCCCCGGAAGGAGTTGTCTGTTTACCTGGATTTTCAGTTGCACAAATTCTTACGATTCCCTGATTGTAAAGTTGCGGGTTAATTACAGATTCTACTCCTGCCTGTATATTTGGTTGTAGAATACTATAAACCGAGGGACTTCCGGCGACACACTCTTTTTCAGAAATTATATCTGTCTTAATTTGTTCTTCTGCATATCTGTCTGTTATAGCATTTATTAGATAGGATGTTGAAACTTTTCCAAATCCGCACTCCTCTCTTCCGTTAATGTTTATACACAACTGTTTAAATCCGGAGACAGCTGTAAAATCTCTTGCTTTATCTACCTGACTTCCTCTTGCTATATAGCCCGTATCAACCATAAAAATTCCTGTTGAGTAAATTCCAGGAGTTACAGGAACCTCTTTTAGGTAAACACTATAAAATGCTCCGATGTCTTTTCCAGCAAATATATGGAAGTAAACTTTATAGTGAGAAATTGGAGGGATAGTAGCTGTTGTAAGGAGATTTTCGCTAAACCATCCGCTATACTGTTCTGGGCTGTCTGGCTCAATTAGAGCATCAAATACACTTCTAGAAGCTCCTGAAAATCCAGAAGATATAAAGTTCTTACAAACTTCTGCAACAACATTTCCTCCAATATTTTGAACAGATCTTCCGTAAAAAGCTTTTATAGAGTTAACAGCATACTGATTTTTGAAATAATCAACAGACGCTCTCGTATTTTCCCAGGCATTTTTTACAGTTAGATACTCTCCACCACCTCTAACCCCCTGTCCTAATATAACTTCAAAAGTTCTTTCTAACAAAACATCTAAAAATGGTGTTGCCTGTTTCCAGAAAAAGTCGCATAAATAAACGCTTTTAATTTCATCACATATTCCTATGTTTCTTCCTGTTGCCAAGCTCTCATTTAAACAGGCAGATGTTGAATTTAAAATGCTTATGTAATTATCTAGTCCGGCATGAACTCCTGTCAGACATATTGGAATTGCAATTCCTTCCTTTATATTTGGTAAGCAGAGAGCCAGACTTCCAACTACTCCTGTCTGTATTACATTATCGACTCTATACCTACCTCCTAAATCGCATCTTGATGGGGGGCAGATAACAGGATCACAAACATTAAACATAATATTGCAATCCTGTGCACTCATGAAATCTGTGCACTGTCCCTCCCCGCTGTCAAAAGATGTTCCCGACTCAAAACTTCTTCCCCCGATATTAATTCTTTGCTGTCCATACTGCCTTGATGCCTCCTCAATAGCTCTCTGTGCTTTCTGAACTAGCAAAGCAGATTCTGAAGCGGTCATTCCAGGAAAGCTTAAATCCCTACTATAACCATTATAATACCTACAAATATCATCTCCGCCCCGCTTAAATTCAATTAGTCCGTTTGGTCCGACGTTGCATATATAATAATTGCTTACTCTTCCAGATTCTTCATAAGGAATTCCAAATCCAGATATAACATAATTCATCTTTACATACCATCCCTCATCAACATCAAAAGGAATTAGTGATGGAAGGCCTCTATAAGGAGCTCTCTCAAAATAATCAACCTTCAGTTTATCTGTAATCATTTTATTCTGGTAAGCCTTCAGATTCTCCTGTTTGATTTTATTCATCTGAGATAAACTCATGTAATCATAAACAGACCTTCTGGCTTTTTCGCCAGACAAGTTTTTTCCATCAATAAAGTAAATATCTTTTTCAGTGTCTGGAGCATATACTCCTCCGCCCCCCTGAACCTCTTTAACAGGAATTATAATCTCTTTTCCGGCAACATCTTCATTTGCTGTAAATGTCTCTGAACCTCCAATACTTTTTTTAGATGGAACAAAAATTCTTACAACTCTGCTTCCTGCATCAAAATTTTTATAAACTTCATGATTAGAATCACTTCTAGAAATTATTTTTATATCTCCATAGGTAACACTATCTCCGGCAGGAACAGTAGGCTTAATTCCTAAATTATATTTTTTAGAATTTTCTTCTGATTTTATTCTTGCAATAGATGAATCTTGTAAGTTTTTCGCATCTAGAGCAGTTCTTCCCAATTCTCTATCAATAAACCTGTTTAGTACATCACTTCCTCCAGAATTTTTTACATTATATAAGGTCATTATGTCTCTTCTCTGTTCATGACTAATTGTATCCCAGTTGCATGCCTCTCTAACAGAAATTTTTTCTTTTTCTGCTCCAGGAAGAGTTATCTCTCCATTAGCATCTTTACAAAAATCGCTAAATTTTTGTTTGAAAATCTCTTCAACTTTTTTTGAGTCTGTCTGTCCCTGGAAGTCTAGAATATCTGACCTTGTTACTCCCGCCTGATTTTGAATCTCTTTCATTATAGAATTAGTTTTTTGTATCTGTTCAGAATATATCTTAATGTCTGTTTCTATCTCATTATTTTTTGCTAGCAGGCATTGTTGTACTGTTGAATATTGTTTTTGATCAACAAGTTCTTTGCATTTATCATTCCATCCTCCTGTACCGGTCATAATCTTGTTTCTAGCTAGAGAGCTTCCAGTTGCTCCCTCAAAAAGATTTTTAACAGTAAGAATTGCAGAAGTTGCAAAGCAAGCCCCCTTCATAATTTTAATAACTTTTCCGAGTTTTTCATTTATCTCATTCCAACTTTTTATAGCTTTATTTAAATTTTCTATAGCCTCTTTCGTTTTTTCTGGACTTAACTGAATAGCTCTTTTCTCAATTCCTATTTTAACATTAAAATTGGCCTCGGTTCTTGTTCCGTAAGCATTTGGTATAATTGATATTTTAGCCTGTTTTTCTAGATTAATATGATTCAGTTTTATATTAACACTATTAATGCTTGTCTGACTTTTAGCTCCAAGAATTAAATTTTCTCTTCCGGTTATTTTTCTCCCCTGATTATTAGTAAATTCATATCCTACTAAAGCCCTGTCATCATCTAAATTTAGCAGTTGCATGTTTATGTTTTTTAAATTTATAAATTCGCTAATAGCCAGATTCCTTTCCTCCCCATCAATTAAAAATACTGCAGAGGCCTTTGTTCTAGCTGGTTTTTTTGTTTCCAGTAAATTAATTGAATAAAATATTCCATCAACCTCAATATTTTTATGTGACTTACTTCTGTCATATCTGAATAATAAACTTCTCTCTCTTAGTGCAGTCTGAGTTAGATAGGAGTCTGGGTAGTTTTCAACCAACAAATTAAAAAATTCATTTGCTTTCGCATTCATTCCGAATTCAAGAGATAGTCTAGCTGCCTCGTATAAGCCCTGTGCTGCTAATGGCTGCTCTCCTTCAGCAACTTTTTCATGAGAGTATAAATCAAATAGCTCCTGATAGTATTTAATTGCCTTATTATAATACGCTCTAGACTCTTCATCTAGTTCGATAGTATTGTCCTGCGCAATTAGAGTATCTGTCAACAAAACATTTCCAAATTCACTCTCACTAGATTTTCTAATAGTTTCAACCCTTATTTTTTCTATATCAAGATTATTTCTTTTATACTGTTCTTTTACAGCTTTTTCTATATCTTCATTTTTTTGTATAGCCTTTTCTATAGCAGAAGAGGCCCCTTTATCTAAAAATTCAAGTTCTGTATTAGAATAAGAATCTTCTATTAAAACTGCAAATTCTCCGCTAGAATCTTTTCCGAGATAAGCTAAGAATAAGTTATCTTTTATCTTGTTTCCTACTACAATATCTCTCGACAGGCCATCTATGTTAAAAGTAGCTTTTCCAGAATTTAAATTTAACTCAAATCTGTCTCTAGGGCAGTTTAGGCTTACTGTTCCTCCAGTGCCTATAGAAATTAGATTAGTTACCCTACATCTATCATCTATGATTCTATCGCCCTTTGAAACCCATACTTGCTGGTCGTTTATTTGCAGTAATGCAGATTCTACCGGAGCACTTATATCCTCTAGTTTTACTCTCATTCCGGCCGCACAATAGAAACCTCCTAAATTAATGTCTTGAGATGTCTCTCCCTCTCTTAAAGTTAGTGTAGACTCTTTTATATTAGAATCTCTATAAATAGAAATTGTTGCCTGCTTGTTTTCAATAGAATCCGCTCTTATAAATGCTCTTCCGTTCCAGAATCCATTTTCTCTATAATCTCTCTGCCACTCTGCTTCATTCATCTGTTCTAGATAAAAATAAGTTCTGCCTACTCCAAAAACTCCTGAGGAATCATAGTCTATAGAAGCCGTTATATTTCCCTCAACAAAATCGGGCATTGAGCTTTCATTAAATTGTTGAGAGAGAACAACAACTAAATACCCCATATTATCATTTATAGGATTGCTTACAAAATTATTGCCATAATAATTTGAGCCAGAAGTTCTTCCATAGCCAGTTGATAAAGCAATTCTTGATGGGAGATAACTAATTCCGCTAACTCCTTTTGGAACCTGTCCTTGAATACGTAAACTTCTTATTCTTGTTCCGCTTAGTAAAGGATTTGCCTGAAAAGACATCACTTTGCAAAAAACAGGAACATTTTGCTCTTCCAACAAATCAGATCTAACAACAGCAGGGGAGCATCCTCCGGGTGCAATATGAATTATAAAATCTTTTCTATTTAGACACATTTCAGGACTAAATCCGTACTGTCCGTTACGCGATCCGTAGCCATACAATCCTGAAAGGCCGTAACCACCATAACCAGAGGTATATGAATAACCCCCAAATCTGTTATAATTTCCGTATCCTCCATAAGAACCTTGTTGGTATCTTGGGTCAGAGTACTGAATATTTCTTGAGGGATTATAAGAACTTCCATAATTAGTGTTTATGCCTTCATATCTTGAGTCATATCTTGAGTCATATCTAGATGAAGAATCTTTATTATAATTGTAGTCATAATAATTTTTATTTAAATCATCATAATAACCGCTTTTAAATCTGTTATAATTGTAATCGTAATTTCTGTTATTAGGATTATTTTGATTATACTGGGGGTCGTTATATTGAGAGTAATAATTCGGGTTTTGATTATATGAACTGTACGGATTATCAACTGAGTTATATTGCGCTATTATAAAATTTATATTTATTAATAGAGCTAGCAAAAATAACAATATAAGATAAGGATTTTTTAATATTGTAATTTTTTTAATTAAATCTTTATTTTTTATCTGATTCATTTTAATTATTCAAAATCTATTGCTAAGTTTGAGGTTTCAATTTTATTGTAATTTAGTTGTAGCTCTTCTATTCTAGTTGGTGGTTTAAGGTCGCTAATTCCTATCACAATCTTTTTTGAATTTTCTAGCTCTGTTTCAGAAATGTAGTATTTTTGTTTTCCTCCTCCACTAATTCCTGTATCAACTGTCTGGCCGGGTATTTCAAAATTAAAGCATTTTTCTTCTGTAAATCCAAAAGCCCCCAGAAGTCCGGATTTAGGAATCTCTATACATTTTTGTTCTGAACTTCCCTGCAGATTAATTTTTGAGTTAGAGTAAACATAGGCTTTAATTTCATACTCTCCAGAAGATAACTCTACTGTTTTCTGTTCCGGATATGCAACTGTTTTTACAGTTTTGTCTTTTGTAAAGGTAATAATAGCAAAACTATTTTTGTCAGTATTTGTTTTAATTTCTAATTCGTATTCTTTATTCAAAAAAACTTCTTTTGAACCTTCGCTAACAGTTGAGAATAATTGTTTTTTAGTTTCATAACCTTCTTTAGAAGCGATTATATAGCCGTTAACACACTGTGGGAAATTTGCAGTTAAAATAGCATTAACTCCGGAAAGTTTTGTGCTTCCAATATCGCAAGTAGTATCAAAGCACTTAAATTTTATATCCGTTTCTATAGGCTCTAAATTGTTGTTATAGGTAGAGACAGTTATTTTTGTATTTTTGTTAAGGCATAATTCTGGAACCGTACTAGGTAGCGAGCTGGTATTTAAGGATTCTCTTGGCCTGTTTTTATTAATAAAAACAACAACAGGAAACTGAAAAATTTCCTCTTTGTAATAGGTTTGTATTAAAACAGGATAAGCTAAGTCATAAACAAAATGATAGGGAACATAGCAAAAACCTAACATCCCCAATCCTTCCTGCAATCCAACAGGGTTTGCAATTAAAAGACCCTGATCATCTGGCCACACTTCCATCTTGTTAGGCCAGTTTCTGGAAAAAAGAAAATTTATATTAGCGTCTGCTTCGCCAATTGCAGGAATGTCATGAACAAAATATTTATTATCTTTATTTTTTAAATCATAATAATCTCCCCTAATTTTTATTTGAGGGATGTTTGCCTCTAAAGCTCTTGTTAGATTTTCTCTGACTTCCTCTCGATTCCAGATAGATGGCTTGCATCCAATATCAACACCGTCTACTGGCGCATAAAGCCTTAGAACATCAACCCCGTAATTTTCTAAAAATACTGTCTGCTTAAAATCTTCATAAATTTTTTTAGATAGCTCATAAAGTCTTCCTAAATCAGAATCAACTTTTTTATAGTGAATTTTGCCAGTCCACGAGTTATTTTCGGTTCTGATATTCAAATTTTGAGTAACAGTTGCATCAATACTATCAGCCCGAATTTTCGTTTTAACACCTATTTCATCTCCAAGTTCAACCTCAAATCCTATTTTCCTAAAACCAGAAAAATCGCACTCTGAAATTCTATCTTTTAGGAAATTACTAAGTTCATCCTCCATTTTTTCTTTTGTTGGAATCTGTTCTTTAACTATACCATTTCCAGAAATATAATACCAGTAAGGAATTCCTATTCCTAAAAAATTTAGATGAGAGGAAAAGGGCATATAAGGACTTCCTGGAGAAAACTCGCTCCCCTGAATATAACCCGCCTGCTGTCCTAAAATGGCTGTTCCCGTAATAACCTCTTTTTCTATGCAATTTAAATAATATGTATGAACTGATTGAAGCTCTTTTGGAGGGCCTCCAAAAGAGATTTTTTCTCTAAAAATAAAATAAACTATTATTAGAGATATAATTACAATGGCCAGTATTATCAGTATAGTTGTCTGGGATTTTTTTGATTTCGGAAAAATGTTATGATTGTTTTGCAATGAAAATTCATTTTTTAATAATTCTTTATTCTTACTCTCTTTTTTACTTTCAGTGTCTTTTTTAAAACTGCAATTATGATTGTCCATTCTCTTTTTATATTATCTAATTACAAATAAAGATAATATTTAAATGTTGTTTAGAATGTCAATTTTAATACAGGAAAAAAGTAAACTATCAACCTCAGAAATCAGAAACTTTTTTCGTTTTACCATCGCCTAAAACTTCAAAATGTAATTTTGAAGGAT
>CAYJSY010000013.1:0-12971 GCA_964372925.1 Candidatus Woesearchaeota archaeon | reverse complement strand
TTAGAGCACTGCTCTTATAAGGCAGGGGTCCCAGGTTCAAATCCTGGCAGGCTCATTTGATATTTTGGGGGCTAGCTAGTTAAGCGACTAGCTTACGATTTTTCAATAGAGATAATTATAAGAACATTTAAAAATAAATTCTTCTTTAACTTTTGTAATAAAAAAGCCCCTATCGTCTAGTGGCCAAGGATTCAGCCCTTTCGAGGCTGGGACCCGGGTTCAAATCCCGGTGGGGGCATGATTTGAGAAAATGAAATCAATAACATTAAAATGTGGATGTAAAATTGATGAAAAAGGAAATTTTATTTTAAGCGAGAGATGCAAAAACTGTTTTGAATGTAAAGCATTAGTAGAACTTCATCCTTTTGGAGAAAAAAGAATTTATGAAGTTATGGGGTAATTCGCCAGCTATAATTCTTGAAAATTCCGTCTCGGACAGGATCCCAATATGAAAAATCCTGATGTCCGAAGTGAGCAATAGCTCTTGCCAGCAATATTGATTTTTCAGCTAAATGAAGCTTTCTTAATTTATTTTTACTCGAAAGAGTTGGATCGTAAATCAAAACACTATCGCATAGCTTACTATAAAAATTTGCTTGATGTTTTGATGGCAAAGCAAATGGATTAAAATTTAAAGCAGTTGTATTATGTTCTTCTGTTAATTGTTTTTTGACGATTCCTAAATAACCAGCAATATCTTGAGGAGAAAATCTAATGACCGGACTTTGCTCTCTAGATTCTTCAAACTTGTACTGAATATCATAGTTCTGATGTTCTGTTCTTCCAACAATTAACTCTCCTGTTTCTTCTTCTCTTAGTAAAGCCGGCTCTAAACTTAAAATAGTTGCCAAATTGTGATTTTTTTTATGTTGTGGATTATTTGGAATAAATGGGATATGCAAAAGAACAAATTTATATTTTGGTTTTTTAGCTGTCCTTGAAGGAACTTCTACAACAACACTTGCTCCTTCTTTTTCAGCTCTTTTTGCGTCAGGATATGCTTCTACTTTAATTCCAAGTTTTTCTTCAACTTTTCCAGTAAATTTATTTTTTTGTTTATATTTTGAATTATTTTCTGCGTAACTAAAGATTTTTACTCCTTCTGAAATATTTACAAAGGGGACAATTCTTTTTGTTCTATTCGTTCCAAAAACCGGCCTCCAAGAAAATCCCACATAATTAATCTCTTGCTGTTTCTTTTTTTGCAGCTCTGAAAAAGCCTGCTCTCTAAAATTTAATGGAATAAGATGTGATGAAAGAGTCTCTTCTAAAGTGTGATATTGAGGTAAAGCAATTAAACTTCCATGTTTATAACATTTTTTTGACGCTTCTGCCCCGCTATTATTAATCCTAAATCTACCTGGAATTATAAACGTTCTTATCTCTATGCCTTCACCATTATTTAGCTCATTAATTTTCTGAACCAAATCCTTATTAGTATATACTTTTTTAACTTTAAGGCACGCTACTTCTTCTACAGTTCTTTCTTCAAAAAAAGATTTTCTCAACATTTTTATTTAAAAAAATTATTCTGCAAAAGTTTTCCCATCTTTAGCTATTTGCTCTAATTCATTAATAACATAATTTTTAACTTCTAATTCTTCAAGCTCTAGGTCGTTATAAGAAATTACTGCATAAGCGGTTGCAGTTGCTTGATTAAAATCAATTTTTTCTCTTAAGATTACCTCTAAAGGTGAACCGAGATTTTGATCTACGAAAGTCCACTGAAGCTGTAAGCATTTTAGATTTAATCCTGGTTCTGTTGGTTTTGTTCTTTTTGACTCAAATGGACCAATTTTATAAGTTTTGTATTTTATCATCTTCGGTAGTTTGTTTATTATTTTTTATCACACTCTTCATTTAAATAATTTATTAGCTTTAAACATAATTGATTTTGTTGTAGTCCACGACTTTAGTTTTTCCACATTTTGTCTTGGACTATTTAGGGAAATAATTGCGTCTTTCACTATAGTTAAAATATTTATTAATCTACAAAATCTCTGATCAATAATCTAATTTCTGATTAATTGTTTAGATAACCCAGTTTTTTTAACTCTTGTTTTGCGATTTCAAGTCCAGCCGGTTTTAATGTCTTTGATTGAGGTAGATTGCCAAAAGAATCCGCAGAAAAAAATTGATAATATCCTCCAATTATCTCACTGGCTTTAATAATAATATTTGTATAATCTCCGGTTTTATTAACTCTAATTTCTATAGGTATTCCAGAACCTTCTCTTTTATAATCTACAATATAACTTGTAGAGGGGGGATAAAAATGTTCTTTTTTATCAAATATTATACAATCATTATCTTCTAGCTGAATGGTTTTTCCAATTCTATTTTCAATACAAGGTATGTCAAAAATTTTTTCAGACTCTAATAAATTCAAAAATCTTACTGCAATAGTGCTAATCTCTTCTAGTGAAAATTTCATTTTTAATTTTGGTTATGTCCATAAATTGAAACCATGTACTTTAGTATTTGGCTTATTTAAATTTACTTGTTTCAATTTTGGATTGTCTAAAAGACCCAACAAACAACCAACTTTAGTTGGTGGCAAGACAGGAGGGTTTTTCTGATTTTAATTATATTTACTAAAATCAAACAATTTCTGCTCAATCATCTAATTTCCTATTATGTACTAATAATTAGGGTACTAAAATTGGATAATTTCGCCAAAACCAATTAATCTCCAGTGATTATTAATATTTCTAGCTATTCCAACAGAATCTCCTTTAATTGGTACAATAGGTATTTTAAGGAATAGCTCTGCTTCATTTTTATTAATTTTTAGTATTTTCCCTACGGTTGTAGTTGTATTTACTGATAACATTATTGTTTCTCCAACTTTTAGAGCCTCGATTTTTGATTGCGATTCGTCTCCTAAAACCTTATTGAATAAACTACAGATAATTTTTATTTTTTCAGAAATATTTGGCAGTAAATTTGGCTTAGATGCTATGTTGCCGGACAAAGAATCTGCTTTTGTAAGCACGTTATCCAACTCTGTTTCAAAGGCAAGGCTCCCTCCGGGACTAGCTTTTTTAACTGGATAATTTCCCCGATAAATAGAGACTATTCTTGTTTTAATTGAAGTATAATTGATTTGATTGGCATGTTTCTCTATTACTCCGGGTTTAATTTCTATCTCATCGCCAATACTTATACATCCGCTCTTCAATATGCCGGCTAAAACTCCTCCATGCAAATCCTGTATTTTTGTTCCTGGTCTATTAATGTCAAAACTTCTAGCAATTAAAAAATAAGCATTGGATGCGGAATTCCTTCTAGGCAACGGAACATCTAGTAAAAATTTTTTTATTTTATCTATATTTAGTTCTTGTTGAGCTGAAACTGGAATAACTGGAGATTTTTCAGCTATAGTCCCCCTGACAAAATTTTTTATTTCTTGGTAATTTTTTAGAGCCATATCTTTACTAACTAGATCTATTTTATTTTGAATAATTAGTATATGTTCTACTTTTTTTGCTTGTAGTGCTGCTAGATGCTCTCTTGTTTGAGGCTGAATTCCTTCATTAGCGGCTATCACTAAAATCGCCGCATCTATTAGGGCGGCTCCTGAAAGCATAGTAGCCATAAGCATTTCATGCCCCGGACAGTCTATAAAACTAATATACCTTTTATTGTCTATAATAGTATCGGCATAACCTAACTTTATTGTGATGCCTCTCTTTATCTCTTCAGAATGCGTATCTGCAAATTTTCCAGTTAGTTTACTTAGTAAGGTAGTCTTTCCGTGATCTATATGACCAACCATTCCTACATTTAACACTTCTAATTTATCCATATCAATTTCTTGTTTTTTCATAAAAAATACAAATATAGTTAGTTTAAAAACCTTGATAGTTTTTAATATATTTAAAATTTATAATTTTGAAGATTTTTAAGAGGGTTATTTTTTATCTAATTGTTTTTTATACAAAATTATTAATAGCTTGAATGATAATTATAAAAATGGACAGGATTAATATCTATCTTCAAGATGGATATGTGTTGGACGCTAAAGTTTATGCCAAACATGAAAAACGCAATTCATTTATATTTGGAGATTCTGAAAAAATCTCAACATCATTAAAGAAAATGCCTTATAATCAGATAGTTAGTTTAAAATATTATATAAGAAATAATAATGCTGTTAAAGAAGAGCCTATAAAGATTTCTGTAGGTAAATTAATGGAGATAATAGGAAGGGATTATATTGCTCTTGGACCGCCGCAAATATATTTTGTAAACTCTATTGATGGTTTATTTGATGGGTTAGAAAGATAGCTAGGATTTTAAGATTTTTAAGAGTGCTAGTTGTAGAAAATTATTTTATAAACTCAACATTATTAATATTTTCAAAATCTTTATCGCCAGTTAGAAATTTAATATTTAGTTTTTTAGCTATAATGTAACCAATACAATCAACATATGATAGCTCTTTCTCTTTATTTATTAAACGAAATTCACAAGCACTTTTAATGATATCATCAGTTATTTCATAACAAAACGGTAGAAATTTTTGATAATATTTTTCAGCTATTCTTTTCCATTTCTTTTTAAGAGCCAATAGTAAAGCTCCATAAGGCTTAATTTTGTAGTTATAATTGCAACTTGAATATACTTAGAATCGTTTTTATTTCCGTTTATTATCTCCTTAATAATTATTTCTTTAAACGGGTTGTTCAACTGATTTTTCTTCCTTTCCTTCTTTCTTTCCAACTAGTTCATCAAATTTTATATTACCCTCTTTTATAACTTTAGTATTAATCTGTATAGTTTTTATTGATATCTCATCGCCTCTTAATGTTTTTCTTAATCTTAATCCCTTTCTTCTATCTTTCATTCCTAAACCATATTTTAACAGTTTTCTATGATAGCCTATTCCTTCTAATCCTTTAATTCCTGCTATACCTGCTAAATCTGATGTTCCTGTTATTTTTAGTTTATAGTCATCTAATTTATCATCAATCTCTTTTCCATTTATAACCTCTCCTATCTTTTTTCCAATTACTGTTTCAGAGTCGTTTTCAAACTTATAGGTTTTTCCCTGATGGGATATATTAAATTTAAACATATTAAATCATGATAAAGAGGGTTTTTAAAGTTTTTCTCGCTTTTCATAATTTATACTAAATAATATTGAGAATATCTTTCCTATCGCTTTGACGTCATTATCAATTAGTGTAATTAAATTATTAACTTCTTCTCTAATTTCTTCTTTAATTTTTAGATATGGCTTATTTGGAAAATGTTGTTTGTAAAGTTCATCTAAACATTTTATTCTACTATTAATATCTGCCATTATTATTAATTTTTTTTGATATTCAGCAAGATTTTCCCCAAAAAATTTTTGGTGAAGTGGAGAATCAATATTTATCTCTTTCATAAAATATTTTGGGTTGTAAATTTCAGCCGATTCCATTATTCTTCCTAATATTCTTATTTCTTCTATAATCTTTGATTCTAGTTGTTCTGCATTTATCATTCTCAAACACCCCAAGTAGCTTTTTCTCTTCTTTTTATCTGGGCAATTTTTTGCAATGTTTGGAGTTCCTCTTTAGTTAGTAGTTCTTTATTTTCTTTCAGTTTTTTAAATTGACTTTCTGTCAAGTCAGAATATAAATAATCGGTATCTTTTAGTAAACGATCAAACATGATTCCGGGAAGGGAGACAGCTATTTCTTTGCCCTGTTCAGCAATCTGAATTGTCTGATTCTGCTCCTGTATAGATTTAACTTTTGCTATGCTTTCTCCAAGTTCATTTATTAAATGAATTTTTGGTGATAATTTCCCGGACTCAATCCTAACACCAAAAACGGCCGGATTTGAATTCCTAAATACATAATCATGAAAAATCTTCAGCTTACATAAAGGGGCTAATTCACTAAGTTTTTCTCTTTTAATCTCATTATTTTTTTCTTCTTTAAATTTAATTAATTCCTCTATTAACTTATAGATTACCTGATTTTTTATTATTCTAAATTTAGAATTTTTAGTCATTTCTTTAACTTCTTCTTCTTCTTCTACATTAAAAGCAAGTATGGCGGCGTTTATTGGATCTTCATTTAAATTTTTTTCTGCAGAGATTAAATCTTTTTTGTTTATTTTTCCTATTCCTGCGCTTACTATAGAAATTTTTTCCTGTTTTAAAAGCGTTATTAAAGCTTCCAGACTTCCTAAAGAATCTGCTTTTATTATAATCCCTTTTTTATCTGTTTTTAAAATATTAAGCTCCTTTTTAAACTCTTCAGAAATATTTTTTAGATTGTCTTTGAGTATAGTAAACGGCATTCCTGGTAGAACTGCAATGTTATCAGTAAACTGTATTCTTATTCCATTTGTAGCGGTAACCTCTTTTGCTGTTTTAAATTTTGATGATATTGGAATAATTTCCTCTAAAACTCTTATTTTAGCTATTATTGGATTTGAAAAACTAGCAATAGCGATTTCATCTCCTGCTTTTAGTTTACCATCATACAAGATTGATTCATAATACATAATATCTTTTTCTTTTTTTAGCTCTAAAATAACTCCTTTAGCATCCTTGCCTATCATTAAATTTTGTTTTAAGAATTTTTGGCTTATTCCAGATAACATCAAGATTAATTCCTCAATTCCCTCTCCGGTCTTTCCAGAACAGGGAATTAAAGCAAGCTCTTTACTAAAATTAGTTATTTCATAGAAAGGTTTTGCATTAAATCCTTGATGATATAGACTAGTAATTATAGTAAAAAGTTTCTCCTGAAAAATATTTCTAACATTTAATGCCTGTTTATCTACGCTGTCTTTTAGATCTTCTGATTGTTTTTTCCATCCAGAAATGTTGTCTATTTTATTTAAAGCGATTATAAAGGGAGTTTTATTTAATCTTAATATATCAATGACTTCTTTTGTCTGAGACATTATCCCCTCGTTTATATCTATAACTAAGATAGCTAAATCTGCTAAACTTCCCCCTCTTTTTCTTAAATGAGAAAAAGCCGCATGTCCCGGAGTATCTATAAATAAAAATCCAGGAATATCCAATTTAACATTTTTTTTATTTATGGCAGGAAAGGATTTTTTTATAAACTCCATAGGGACATTAGTAAAAGATATTTTTTGAGTTATTCCGCCAGCCTCTGATTCATAGATCCTGGTTTTCCTTATACTGTCCAGTATGGTTGTTTTTCCGTGGTCTACATGGCCCGCTACGGTTACAATTGGTTGGCGCATTTCTTCTGTCATTTTATTTGATAAAAATTAAGTTAAAATAAACTTTTTCTGATATAAACTCTATTAAAACAGCATTTAAAAATATTGAGATAACTCTTGCTTAATCTTGAGGTTATTTTAAAAATAAAGGCCTTTCAAAAATTAAAATAGATACTAAAAATGCTTTTGTTTTGCGCAAACTAAGAAATATCAGCTTCCCTGACTATATTTATATTTTTATGTCCATAAATTGAAACCATATAATTTAGTATGTGGTTTATTTAAATTTACTTGTTTCAATTTTGGATTACAAGAAAATTTGCTACATTTTCTGTTCAGAAAATTCATTCAGAAGAATTTTCTGAATCAAAAAAACCCGACAAACAGCCAACTTTAATTGGTGGCAAGACAGGAGGGTTTTTCTGATAAATAATTGATAAAATTAGTGAAACAGACTCTATTAGGTTTTAACCAATCAAAATTTTTGAGCCAAGTAAGGTCAGTAATCCTAAGATTATGAAAATTAAATTGATTACTATTTTTGATAGTTTTTTCTCTTTAAAAATTTCTGGGATTAGATCTGAGATAGCTATATATAAAAATCCTCCTGCTGATATTGGCAGTAGGAAAATAACATCGTCTTTTAAGCTTAAAAAGTAGTAACCGAGAACTCCTCCTAAAACAGCAGTCAGTTGAGCAATGAAATTATAGAACAGGGCTTTTCCTTTTGAAAATCCTCCGTATACTAAAACTCCAAAATCGCTTATTTCCTGTGGAAGTTCGTGAATTAATATTAATAGGCTAGTTACTATTCCAAATGGGATTGATACTATAAATGAGCTTGCTATTATAATTCCATCTATAAAATTATGTGTGGCATCTCCATATAATAACAAATAAGTAAAGGTATGCTCGTCACACTTTCTGTGATGACAGTGATGCCAGTACAACATTTTTTCCAGGAATAAAAATAAGATAAATCCTGATAATGTCAGCAGAGTTACTTTTATTAAACCTAATTCTAGAGATTCTGGTATAAAATGAAAAAATGCCCCTCCCAACAAAGCGCCAGTTGTAAAAGAAACTAATAGAACTAGTATGCTTTCTAATTTATTTTTAGAAAGAAATAAAAAAATAGCTCCCGCAAATGCTAAAAATCCGTTAATTACAGTTATTATTATAATCCAAGCAAGTATTGATGGCATTTTAATATAAAAAACTTTTTGTATTTTACCAACACCTAAAGGCGTTGGTTTGTTTTAAAGTTTTTGGGACAGAAAAAAAGACAAAGTTTTGATTTGTCCGCTGATTAAAAGCAGTGATTTACTTTTTTTCTGTATAAAAAATAAAAAGATAAGTTAGTTTTTAAAGCCGTTGTTTTTAGGTATTGTTAAATCTAAATGATTAAAAAAATTTACCTAGAAAAATGCTACTCTTTCTTAACAATTTATCATTGATTAATAAAATCAGAAACTTTTCGCGTTTTTTTAAAGCTTCTGACCAGAAATCTCTTGATATGGTTTACAAGAAATTTCTGCATAACTAATTTGTCTTCTAAAATCATAGTTTAGAAAAAATTTATCAAATTTAAGTTAACAGAGCAGGTCTTTATGATTTTTATTATGATAATCTTTAAATATGCCTCAATTTTAAATATAAAATGAATATAGAAAATTTTATTCCTAAATATTTAGGGGAAGTTAGAGATTTTTGTGTTGAGGATTTAGCTCAAGTATTATATGATTGTGTTAAGCATAATGAACCTAGAACTGAGGTTGACTGGTTAACTGCAGAAAATTATATAAGAAATGTCCCTATTGGAGTTTTTGAAGATTTAGCTAGGAAGTTTTTGTTTTTAACTGCTTATGAACAATTTAGAAAAGAAACAGACAATTTTCCAGAAATTGTTAAAGACTGTTTTGGGCGGATTTCTCCTAAAGAATTTGATAAAGTAAAAGAAAAAATAATTTTTTTAAACGATCAAAAATTTTCAGATTTAATTAATCTAAGTCATGAACAAAGAAAAAATTATCAAAAACTTTTTTTGGGAAGAGATGTTTTCGATTTGTTTTATAAAAAAATTAAAGAAACAGGCACTTTAAAATCAAACGGCTATGCTGAAATAATTTTTGGTTAATTTTTTATAGAGATTTACCTTGTTGTATACCCTTTATAAATTATTCCTCTTCTGTCTTTTTTCAATATCTCTCTAACAACAATTTCATCACCATGATTTGTAATCTCAAACCACTTATCAGAAGTAGGATAAATTTTCATTTTTACTTCTTTATTTGTAACATCCTCTTTAATATAAACAACAACAATTATTTTTTTTAGACAATCTCTTGGAATAGAAATATTTATATAATAGTTATACCTATTAGTTATACAATGGGAATAGAAGTTAAAACTAAGAAATGGGGAAATTCAATTGGAATAATTATCCCTAGCGAAGCTGTTGATAAATTAAATATAAAACCAGAAGAAAATTTGGTTATTGAAATTAATAAAAAGGAAAATGTATTAAAAGAGTTATTTGGGGCTGTTAAATTTAAAAAACCAACCGAAGAAATTTTAAAAGAGGTTAGAAAAGATTTTGAGAGTAAATGGATGAAATAAAAAGGTGCCTTGACACATATCCATTAATTGAGATTGCTAGAGGAAATACTAAATTTTTAGATTATCTAAATTCTGATTTTGTTATTACTGATTTAACACTCGCAGAATTTTTTGCTGTGCTTTTAAGAGAAGATGGAGAAGATAGCGCAAATTACTGGTTTAAAAAAATGGAAAGATATTCCGTTCCAGTTAATAAAGAAGTTTTTATTGAAGCGGTAAAATTTAGGTACAAAAATAAAAAATCAAATATATCTTTTTTTGATGCTGTTGGTTATATTTTTTCTGTTAAAAATGGATATTATTTTGTAACTGGAGATAAGGAATTTAAGAGCTTCTCAAATGTGGAATTTAGGACGAAATAATAGTTTAACCCTAGTAAAAATCTCAAATCTTTAGATTGGAGTATTCTTTGAGATTTTTACTAGTATCCCAAAATACTCGATAAACATCCGAAGGATTTTGTGATTTTTGGTATATTTTTTAAACTCTAAATCTCTTTTCCTTTTGTGAAATATACTGCAAAAATCGGCTTAGAGATTCATGGGTATTTGGAGACAAAAGAAAAATTGTTTTGCAACTGCAGAAATTTTCACGATATGAAAAAAATATCTCCTAATACCAACATATGCCCAATATGTACAGGACAGCCTGGAGCAAAACCAATGCTTACGAATAAACATGCAATAGATAAAATACTTCAAATAAGTTTAATGTTAAAATGCAGAGTAAATTTCTTACCAAAACTATTAGTTTTTCAGAGGAAACATTATAATTGGCCAGATATGCCCTATGGATATCAAAAAACTATTTCTGGCGCTTATTCAATTCCGGTTGCAGAAAATGGAAATTTTTTGGGGATAAAAATAAAAGGGGTTCATTTAGAGGAAGATCCTGCTGCATGGAATCCTGAAAATGGAAATGTAGATTATAACCGAGCAGGGGTTCCACTGGTAGAAATTGTTACAGAACCCGATTTTAAATCTGCAGAAGAGGTTGAAAATTGGCTAAGAAAAATTATATTAACTTTATCATATATTTTTGCCCTAAATAAAGATGCTGGTATTAAAGCAGATGTTAATGTCAGTCTTAAAGAAACAGAAAGAACTGAGATTAAAAATATTAATTCAATAACCGAGATTGTTAAGGCTATTAATTATGAAATAAATAGACATAAAGTTGATAAACCTATTAAAAAAGAAACTAGAAGATGGAATCCTGAATTGGGGGTTACAGAATTAATGAGAAAAAAGGAAGAACAGGCAGATTATAGATTTATTCCAGATCCAGATATTCCTGCAATTAAAATAATAGAAAAAAGAATTAATGATTTACAAAAAAATCTGCCAGAATCACCTATAGAAAAACTTGAAAAAATAATCAAGAAATATAAGATAGATGAAAAAAATGCGGAAATTTTAATTGGAAATATAGAGATAGCAGAGTTATATGAGAAGATTATAGAAAAAATAGACCCAAAATTTGTATTGCCCTGGATTACTGTTGAATGGTTTTCTGTTCTTAATTATAACAAAAAAATAATGTCCGAACTAGATGTTAGGGCAGAGCATTTTATAGAACTATTAAAATTGTTAAAAGAGAATAAAATAACTAATTTAAAGGCAAAAGAAATATTAAGGAAGTTTGTTCCAAAAAGTTTTTCTCCAGAAAAACTTTTAAACAGCTCTAAAAAAATTAATAGTAAAAAAGAGCTAATAAGAATTGTTAAAAAAGTTTTAGATGATAATAAAAAAACTGTTGAAGATTATAAAAATGGAGAAAAAAATGCTTTTAATTTTTTAATCGGCAGAGTTATGATAGTTACAGAAAAAAGGGCGGATTATAGTATCGTGAGGAAATTGCTGGATGAGGAGTTGAGGAAATATTAATATATAAGTAAGAACTAATTATTTTAGTATTGGAAGGATTTTATTCTTAAACTTTATAATTTTTATTATTAATTTATTTGATAATAGGAAACTTAAGGGTATAGAAACCAACAATAAAATAATCAATGAATATCCGTTTTTAAAGTTAGAAGGATGTAAATTAAGCAGTTATATTTATTATGTTATTATTTTAGTTTGTTGATGGAGGAATTGCTTCATTTGCAATTATTTCTATTTGACATAAACTATTACATCCATCTCCATTGACTATATTTCCATCGTCACACTGTTCTGGATTAACAACTAAATAATCTCCACAATCAACCGGACATTCACCAATACTATCTCCATGTGCTAGATGAGCTTTAACAGCAGGTATTGCAATTTCAAGCGTAATTTTTTTATTTACATCTTCTTCTGGAATATGACAGACATTTACTTTATCAGCACCTCTTACTAAAAATGCCCACCATGGCTTGTTTGTTGTTTTTATAATTTCTCCAGTTTTTGTATCAACTAAAGTTTCTAAATCAACATTAACATTAAAAATTCCTAAGAATTTTCCTGGATTTTTTGTTTTGGCTGAAAAAACAGCTTTTCTTACACCCCCTTCCACAGTTTCACTAAGTTCAAAAGTAAGACCGTTTGTTGTTTTAAGTTCATTTAAAGCTGTTTGCAATGCATCGTCAGGCATTACAATTATCTCTTGTTCATCCCCTGTAGAAAGTTTAGCTTTAAGTTTTGTTTGGCCATCTTCAAATTTTTCTGTAACTGATAATTTTGTTTCAACTCCCACCCCTTTTATTTCAATAGAATTTTTTGTTTTAGTCTCTCCATTTTCGATTTTTGTTTCTGTTTTAAAAACAATTTCCCTGCCATCCGGAGTTATAATTTTTCTTTTAACTTCTGTTTTTTCTTTTCCCTTTCCATTAATTTTTGTTTCTGTTTCAATAGTCACTTTATTCCCATTTTCATCTATGAGTGTTCTTTTTTCTTCTATTTTTGTTTTTCCATTCTCAGTTTTGGTTTTTGTTTCAACCTTTACATTTTTTCCTTGCCCGTCAATAATTGTTTTTACTTCTTCTTTTTCATTATCTTCATCTGAGTCGTCAAAGTCGTTAGTTAAACTAGCACCAAAATTATCAGAAGAACCACCACCTCCATCATCCTTATTATCATTTTTAGCAATAACTTTAATAGAAAAAATACCTATTAACAACACCGTAATAAAAATAATCAAAAAAACTGACAGTTTTTTCATTTTAT
>CAYJSY010000012.1:0-13241 GCA_964372925.1 Candidatus Woesearchaeota archaeon | reverse complement strand
AAATAGAAAAAATATCTGGAAAAAAATATGATGAAGGCGAAGAGATTAGAAAAAGCATGAGGATAATGGCCGACCATGTTAAGGCTGCTGTTTTTATTATTGGCGATGGCGTAATTTCAGGTAATGTAGAGCAAGGTTATGTTTTGAGAAGATTAATTAGAAGAGCGGTTAGATATGGCCGTAAGTTAGGAATGAAAAATTTTATTAAAGCTATTGCCGAATCTGTTTTTGAAATTTATGATGATTATGAGCATTTACAGAAAGAAAAAGATAGTATTTTATATGAGTTAGAAAAAGAAGAAAAAAAATTTTTAGAGACTCTAGAAAAAGGCATAAAAATTTTTGAAAAAATATCTGTTAATAAAGAAATATCAGGAAAAGAAGCATTTTTGCTATATCAAAGCTACGGTTTTCCTTTTGAAATGACTTTAGAATTAGCTAATGAAAAAAATATTAAAGTTAATAAAAATAATTTTGAAGATGAATTTAAAAAACACCAAGAACTTTCTAGAAAAGCTACGATTGGAAAATTTAAATCTGGTTTAGCAGATTCTAGTGAACAAACAATAAAATTACATACTGCAACTCACCTATTAAATGAGTCGTTAAGAAAAATTCTTGGCGAGGAAATAAAACAAAGAGGATCTAATATAAATCCTGAAAGATTAAGATTTGACTTTTCATTTTCAAGAAAATTAAGTAATGAGGAGGTTAAGAAAGTTGAAAAGCTAGTTAATAATAAAATAGATGAAGGCTTGAAAGTTATAAAAGAAGAAATGCCTTTAAAAATGGCTTTAGATAGTGGCGCACAGGCAGAGTTTGATCACAAATATCCTGATAAAGTTTTTGTTTATACTGTAATTGATAATAATGAGAGTAGAGGATGGTTTTCAAGGGAGATTTGCACTGGGCCACATGTTAATAATACTATAGAAATTGGAGGGATTAAAATTATTAAAGAGGAGGCAGTTAGTGCTGGAATAAGAAGAATAAAAGCGATCATAAATAAATAGATGGAGGAACTTGATATGGAGAGTATTTTCCCAAAATGTTTAAAATGCAATGAAGGTTATTTGCTGCCGTTTTCTTTCAAAGAAGATATATTTGAGAAATGGAAATGCAGCAATCCTAATTGCGATTATGTAGTAAAAAAGAGGGAATAGTTTATAAACATTAAATAAATTATTTCTTTATGGTATTTGCTATAGCAGGCTTATTATTAATTATTTTTTTAATATTTTCTTTAATTATTTTTCTGACGGTATTTTGGATTTTAATGATTATAGATGTTGCTAAAAGGAATTTTAAAAACGAAAATGATAAGGTTGTATGGATTTTGATAGTGATTTTATTATCCTGGTTAGGGGCGACAATCTATTATTTTGTTATAAAGAAAGAAAATAAGCATTAAAAATTAATATTCATAGTACCATCTTTCTTCAGGTTTTTCTAAATTACCGGAGACTAGCATTTCTATATTGTCTTCTCTATTAAAAGTTTCTGATAATTTTTTAAAGTCATAACCATTTGGAAGCTGCTCCTCTATAAAACTCAATAAACTAAGTTTAGTTCCATAACAATCTGTGTATAATACCTCGAAACCAACACTAAAACCACTATTCGTGTTGATAGGAGTCAGTACTAAACCAGTTTCTCTTCCTATTAAACTTATAATTCCCTCCAGCTCTTCTTTAGATAGTTTTTCTTTAGTATAATTATCCACATAAACTTTATGTGTTGTTCTAGAAATATTAGTTTCTGCCTCTGACTCCTCTATATAATGTAATTTTTTATCTAAACTTTCAATAAATTCTCTATTTTTATTTCCAACTCTAAGAATTTCCGGAGGAAAAACTACGTTCATGTTTTTGATAATGATGTTCAGCTTAAAAAGATTACTAAGTTACAAAAAAAGCTCTTTCAATCCCCACAATAAAAGAATAAGCCAGATGGTAAGAGAGAGCCATGATTTTTTGATAATATTTTCCTTTTTGTAAAGTTTATCTGCAAGTTTTATTAATTCTTTAGAAAATGTTGCAAATCCTATTGCAAAAATAAGAGAGGCGAATAGCATTACTGCAAGTATCTGGATTATCGTTAACTCTTGAAGAAGGTAGTATAACACTGTCATTGCCAAGATTAAGAATACTGTCTGTGAATAAGGCAGATAAACTTTGTTTACTACACCATTTAACCATGCTTTTGGATTTATTAAAATAGTTATGATTTTTATTAATGATATTACAATTAATATTAAAGCTAGTATTTCAATCGGAGTTCCTGTGAATAACATTTTTTCTATTCTATACTTAAAAACATGATTAATCCCAGAAAATTAAATTTTCTGGCTCATTCAAAACATGAGTTTTGAAGATGAGCAAAAAGGTATTTTTTCTCTTAATAACCAAGACATAACTACTCAATTTAAAATGTCATTGACTATCTTAATAATTAATAATGTCAATTTAAGTTATTTTGTTTTTTAATGTAGATTTTACAATAAGAATTATTAAACATTCTGTCTCCAATCTCTCCGTTTTCCATTAATTTTTTATAACCCTCATTTGAAATTTTTATTTTATATTCTTTTGCCTCTCTAAAATAAACTTTTTCTGGATATGTTGATAATTCTACATAAAGTTGATAATCATTTAAATAATCAATTTTTAGCTCTAGAGGGAAATTTCCAATAACTTTATCTCTGTCGTGAACTTTTACTTCTCCATTAATAGCTCTTTTTTCAAGTGCTAATAATTCATTTTCTTGAAGCATTATATAAAATTCCCAACAGATTGAACTAGCTCTCATAGGTTTATTTTAAAAAATAATTTATAATAAGGGTCGCCTTTTTTTATCATAAAATAATTTTTTTCTGTTGTAAAATCAAAACTTGAAAAAATCATATTTCTATTAATAACAAAAAACAAAGGATTATTTAAATTCTTGTATTACTCAATATAAATTCCTGGTTTACCTGGTTTAGCATTGGAAGATTTATTTTTTGGGTCATATTTTTTAGGGTTATTTACTGAGAAAATTTTTACAGGTATTTTTAATTTATCTGATAATTTCTTTCTATCAAATGTGTTCAGCTCTTTTGGTATTACATATAAATAAATAGAATTAATCTTTTTACCTTGTTTTTCTTTAATTAAATTTATTATATTGTTTATATCACTGATAGTAGCTTTAATAATATAGTCCTGTTTTTCCAAATTATCATCGATTTTATTTTCATCAAATGTGGGCCATTTTTGCAGAGAAATAAAAGGTTTGTTTCCTAGTTTTACCCATAATTCTTCTGCAATGTGTGGACAAAATACACTTAAAATTTTTAAAAAACCTTCAGAGTCTTTTTTACTGCAATATTCTTCTGAAAAAATCTCAAATAATTCTCTTAATTTAATTACAGCTAAATTGTATTTAAAATTTTCAATATCTTTTGTAATAAGTTTAATTGTTTTGTTTAATTTACTCTCAAGTCTTTTACTGGAATTTATTTTTTTTGGCTTACTGGAATTTAATTTTGAAAAATATTCAAAAATTCTTTTTATTAATCTATAACTCCCATCAATTCCTTTTTCGTCCCATTGAACATCTTTATCAGGACTTGCTAAAGAGACTAAAAATAATCTTGCTGTATCTATCCCATATTTTTTTGATATTTCTTCTGGTATTACGACATTCCCTCTGGATTTTGACATAACATGTCCATCTTTACCATGTAACATTCCTTGATTAAACAATTTAATAAATGGCTCATCTAATCTTAGCATATTTAAATCACGAAGTGCTTTTGTAAAAAACCTTGCATAGATTAAATGCATACATGCGTGTTCTGCCCCACCAATATATTGATCAACCGGCATCCAATACTTTATTTTATTTTTATCAAAATATTTTTTAGAGTTTTTAGAATCACAATATCTTAAATAATACCAACTTGAATCAAAAAAAGTGTCCATAGTATCTGTTTCTCTTTTAGCATTTGATTTACATTTGGGACATTTTACATTAGTAAAATTTTTATTTGTTGCAAGCGGGTTTCCTTTTCCAAATTTTACTTTTTCTGGTAATTTTACAGGAAGTTGATTTTCTGATACGGGGACTATTCCACAATTTTTACAATAAACAATTGGAATTGGAGTCCCCCAGTATCTTTGTCTAGAAATTAACCAGTCTTTTAATTTGTATTGTGTTGTTTTTTTTGCAAGATTTTTTTCATTTAATGCAATTGTAATATGTTCTTTTCCTTCCTCTGTATCTAAACCATTAAACTCTCCAGAGTTAATTAAAACGCCAGAATTAGAATGAATTAATAATTCTTTATAAAAATTATTTTTAGCAAGCCAGCTATAAACATTTTTAGGTATTTTATTAGGTTGTTCGCCATTAAAGGACATTCCATATTTATCAATTAAATCATTTGTTTTTTCATTTAATTCCATTTCTTCTATTCTATGATCTTTATGCTTGAAGATAAAATAAAAACCATTTTTTGTGCTGAACTCGTTCCAAAAATTAGGCTCCATATTTTTTCTAATGAAATCTTTATATTGTTCCAATTTTTCAAATGGAATTTTAATTTTAAAGAAACCTTCTTTTGTTTTTTCAATAATATCGACATCTATATTTTTAATCTTCTTTTCATCTATCCCCATAACAAAACTATAGCTTTTTTCAGAGTATTTTATGATAACTGGCTTTATCTGCAAGTTATATTTTTTTGCGAATTCAAAATCTCTTTGATCATGAGCCGGAACAGCCATTACCATTCCTGATCCATAATCAGCTAAAACAAAATTACCGACATAAATAGGAACTTTCTTGTTATTAATCGGATTAATTGCATAACTTCCTGTAAACGCTCCTTCTTTTTCTAAAACTTCTTTTTCGCTAGTTGACTTTATTTTTTTCAGAAAATTTTCAACCTCTAATTTTTGTTTTTCTGTTACTAATTCAAAAAGTTTTGGATGTTGAGAGGAAATTACCATAAAAGTAACTCCAAAAATTGTATCTGGCCTTGTTGTGAAAATAGGAAATTCTTCTGTTTTATTTTTCTCAGGATTTTCAACTTTAAATAAAATTTCCACTCCTTCACTTTTTCCAATCCAGTTTTTTTGCATTATTTTTATTTTTTCTGGCCATTCTAATTTTTCAATATCTCTTAAAAGTTCTTCTGCATATTTTGTTGTTCTTATAAACCATTGCTCTAGTTGTTTAACCTCAACTTCAGTATCTTCATGTCTCCAACATTTCCCATTGTGAACTTGTTCATTTGCTAATACCGTATCACATTTTTTGCAGAAATTAACAGGAGATTTTTTTCTATAAACTAAATTATTTTCTAGAAATTTAAGAAAAAAATATTGGTTCCATTTATAGTAAGAGGGGTCGCTAGTTTTTATTAATCTAGACCAATCATAACTTAAACCCAAAGATTTTTGTTGTTTTATAAAATTAGAAATAGCTTTTTCGGTAAATTTTTTGGGATGTTTTTTTTCTTTAATTGCGGCATTTTCGGCAGGAAGGCCAAAAGAATCATATCCCATAGGGTATAAAATATTAAATCCTTGCATCCTCTTGAATCTTGCGTAAATATCTCCAATAGTATAATTAAGAGCATGGCCCATATGTAATCCAGAGCCAGAGGGATAGGGGAACATTTCAATTACAAAAAACTTTTTTCTTTTATCTGGATTAGCTTCAAAAATCCTATTTTTTTCCCACTTACTCTGCCACTTCTCTTCTATTTTTTTAAAATCAGTATTCATTTATTAATTAACAGACCCTTATTTTTAAATCTTTTTTAGAGAGGATTTTAACTTATATTTGATATTTATTTACTATTTGTAATTTATTTATTAAAATCCAAATGTAGGGAGTTGCATGTCTCTCGGATTAGCTATATAATTTTATATGAATTAACAAAGATAAAGACCTATTTTTTAGTTATAATCCGTTTTATTTTAAATACTATAATAATATTAATTTTACTTTCTCCGTAAAAAATATAAAACTTATTAAACTTTCAAACTATCTTTCTTTAATGGATGTAAATAAAACTTATGATAAAATAGCCGAGGTAATAAAACAAAGAGGGCCCAGCCTTCCTCTTCAAATATCTAAAGAAATTGGTATGAGTAGTTTATTTACTTCTGCATTTCTCTCAGAAATGGCTGATGCGAAAAAAATCAAGATAAGCCATTTAAAAGTTGGAGGCAGTCCACTATACTTTTTAGATGGGCAGGAAGATAAATTAGAAAATTACCATAATTTTATGCATACAAAAGAGATAGAGGCTTTATTTTTATTAAAAAAAAATAAATTTTTAAAAGATTTGGACCAAGAACCGGCCGTAAGAATTGCTTTAAGATCTATACAAGATTTTGCGGCAGGATTTAATTTTAATGGAGAGATTTATTGGAGGTATTTCTCTATTCCAGAATCAGAATCGATAGAGTTAATAAATAAAATTATAGTAAAGCCAAAAGAACCTAAAGCAGAAATTAAAAAAGAAGTAACCAAACCAAAAATTATCAAAATAAAAAAGATAATCGAATTCAGAAATCCTTTAGTTATTCCAACTGTTAAAAAACAAAAAACAAAGTCAGATTTTTCTTTAAAAGTTATTGATTTTATAAATAAAAATAAACTTGTTATTATTGAAGAAAAAGAATTTGATGATAATGAGTATAATTGTATTGTTCAAATAAATTCTGAATTAGGCAGTATAAATTTTTTGACACAAGCAAAAGATAAAAAAAATATTACAGAAGCTGATTTAAGAAGATTGTTAAGTGATGCTCAGTCAATTCCACTCCCAGCTCTGATAATCTATAGAGGGAATATTAATAAAAAAGCAGTTAATTTTTTGAAAAATTATAATTCTATATTGAAAGAGATGAAGATGGATTAAAATCTTCTCTTAACTATCTCTTTTTTTAACCAATTTTGCCAGAGATTAAAAACTCTATTGCTCTCTGGAAGTCCGATTTCTTCCTGAACTACTTTAGAAAACTGGTGGGACATATTGTTGCTTAGAGAATTAAACTCAGCCTCTAAAATATCTGGAATGTTTAGAGAGAGGCTCATATCAACTAGCTCCTGTTTAATTTTTGCTCTTAATATAATATTGTCATAAACTGCGTCCCAGTTTCCAGCCCAGCCTTTAACATTTGAAGCAATTGCTTTTATTATTTCAGAGTCTCCATTTATTAACTCTTCTGTTGGCTCTAATTCATCTTTTTCTACATTATATCTTAATAAATCAACAAAACCTCCTTCTTCTTCAGGATCTTTTAACCAGTGTTTTCTTACCTCTGTTAACTGAATAACTCTTTTATTGCTTTTTAAACCATCTGCAGTTTTTACAGGATTTGCTACAACTATAAAATCCGTTGCCTTGAAGCTAGTCACAGGGACAGCTAAATCGTTAACAACTCTATCAAAAATTCCATAAGGACTTGCTCCGTGAATTGTTCCTGCAACAACATTTGCTAAAGCTCCTACTCTCATTGCTTCATAAAGCGCTTTTGCTTCCAGGCTTCTAACCTCTCCAACTATTAAACTACTATCTCCTAATCTTAGTGAAGTTCTTATTCCTTCATCAGCCCCTATTTCTGCACTTTCTTTTAATAGACTACTTCTTACTTTCATTCTTAAGATGTCGTAATTTAATTTTCTTATTGCTTCTACTGGAAGCTCGAGGGTGTCCTCTAATACTATCACTCGGTATTTAGGCATTATTTCAAGCATTAAAGCTCCCAGCAAAGAAGTTTTTCCGCTTGATCTTGTTCCTGCAACTAGTAATGTTCTTGCTCCATCTATTAAAAAGCTAAGTAAACCTGCCGTAAGACTATTAATCATTCTATTTTTAATAAAGAGTGGGAGAGTCCAGGGACTTTCTCTATGCCTCCTTATTGCATAAGCTAAACCTCCAGGAGATAGTGGCTGTTGAATAACTGCTACTCTTGCAGTTATATTTCCTAATCCAAGATCTGTATCTAGAATAGGATTTGCTTCATCTAGGGGCCTGCCAGAAATCATTCTGAATTTAGCTGCCCAGGAATCTGCATCCTCTTTACTTGGAATAATGTTGGTAACACATTCATCATATTCTGAATGTCTCAAAAAAACAGGATTTAAAGAGATTGGAGAGTTTAATACAATATCTTGAAGATTTTTGTCTTGTAATAATACCTCTATTAATCCGAAACCTATAGTATGTCTAACTAAAATTGCAGATAATTTGTTTAGATCACTATAATCCAATTTTATTTTTTTGCTCTCTGCTAATTCGCTTAATAAATCTTTTGAAACATTTAAAAAAACCTGCCTTGTTTTTTCTGGATCGGTAAATTCCTCTGCTTTTGGCTGATGTTCTATTAAAACGTTCCTAGCTAGATTCAGTAATTCCTGTTTCTCCTCCTCTAAAGAATATTCCTGAGGCATTAGATGATAAATTGGCTTTGCGTCTTCCTCTCTTTTTAATATGGTAACAAATGCTTTATCAAATTCCTCTCCTATGATATACTGGTCTAGTATTTCTGCATCATCTGGTAAACTGCTTACCAGTCTTGTGAAAGTAAAATTTGGAATTATTTCTGGTCTAAAAAAATGGTGATAGACACTTCTTCCAGAATAACTATCTAAATATTTTTCAGCCTTTTTTATAAGTTCTGAGTTTTCTAATAAATTATAAAATTTTTCTAAAAGTTTTAAATAGCTTAGATGATCAAGTTTAGCATTGTCTGGAGATTTTTCTAGAGCGCTTTTTTCTAGATTAGTGAAAGTTTTTAAGTCTAAAAAACATTTAATTGGGTCTCTTTTTAAAATCATCAATAAATAACCAATATCATTGTATCTTCTGCTTATATTACCTGTGTTAAGAATAGATAATTTAGATGGGGATAGAATTTTTTCTTGTTTCGTTAAATAGATATACAAATTAGCAATCTCTTGCAACATGAATGTTTCCTGGCTGTCATAGCTGTAATTCCTCTGCTGAACAAAAACAATTCTTGAAACTCCCGGAGTTTCTATTAGCAAATCTATGCTTCTGGACATAACTTCGGGATTTTCTGCTAGGTTTGGAACAAAATTTGCACCAAGATAATTAATATAGAGTATTTTATTTCCAGCTTCTCTAGCAACTTCGTAAGAATACAGTGAGGTTCCTGGTTTAAATAACATTTTCTTTTTTTCTATTATTAAATTAGATAGATATAATATTATAAAAATTTATGTGTTTAAAAAATATCTTTAAGAATTTTTTGTCCCTTTTTTTGGAATAGTAGCCTCTAATTTTATTTTTCTTCCATTTAGATTATATTAGACTCAATCTATTTTCATAAAATAGGCTGGACCAGAAAAATCATCCGGTCTTACCCCCCAACTAAATTAGGTAGTTTGTTTGTTGGATTTTCTTGTAATCCAAAATTGAAATCTATATATTTACGACCACATAATAAATCATGCGATTTTTAATTTATGAGCATAATAATTTTTTTAATTATTGCTACCAACCTCTAACTCAACAAAGCCCTATTTAAATCATAACAATTTTAAACCCCTATGAATTTAGATTAAAGAGATAATTACAAAGATGGTTGATGATAATTCGATAAGTGCGCTTCTTACTGAATTTGGCACTAGATTAAATGAGGTCGAGGAAAAACAAAGACTTATAAGAGATAGGGCTTTGTTAATAGGAGAAAATTTAATAGCTGTAAGAGAGGATTTAGAAAAAGATATTTTAAAGATTAGACAAAATGTTAATGACTTGGATTACCAGATAAAAGAGTTAAAAAGGGTGGTTAATAGAATAATAAACGAAATGCCAAATTTCGCAAGAAAATCAGAACTAGACATTTTGGAAAATCAGTCTAGAATTTTTCAGCCTCTTGAGTTGGCAAGAATAAAAGATGTTGATTTTTTAATAGCGGAAAAATTGAAAAAAAATATTAAAAATAAAGGAGATTAAAAATGGCCGTGTTAAATAAGATAATTGAAATGAAAAAACAGGGCTTACAAACTGGCCAGATTATACAGATGTTAAAAGAACAGGGAGCTAATCCAAAAGAGATAAATGAGGCTCTTTCTCAATCTGAAATAAAATCAGAAATTAATCAGGAATATGATGATCAGCAAAATAAATATCCTAGTGATGAGTATAGTGATATGCAGCCCTCAATAATGACTGAGCCGCCCGCCCCATATGAGGAACAAAATCAGTATCAAGAACCGCCCACCGAGTATGCTCCACAAGAAACCTATCAAAATTATCAATCTTATCAGGAATATCAGCCACAGCAATCAATAGACGTAGAGACGATAAGTGATCTATCTAGCCAGATAGTTGAAGAAAAAACAAAATCTTTTAAAAAAGAGATTGCTTCTTTAACGAAATTTAAAGAGCAGTTTGAGAATGAAATAAAAAATATTGACAAAAGATTGAGTAAGATAGAGAGTACAATAGAAGAACTACAGATGGCTATATTAAGAAAAATAGGAAATTATGGGGAGGATATAAAAAATATTTCAAAAGAGGTTAGAGCTACTCAAGATTCTTTTTCAAAAATTTTAAATCCTCTAGTAGATAATATTAGAGAGATGGAAAAAATAACTGGAAGAGCAGAAAATAAATCTGCTCAAGCTACGCAAGATAGTATTATTGATTCGGAGGGTGATAAAAATATTTCTAATAACACTAAGGACAACAAGAAAAAAAATAAAAATACTGGATTCGAAGATTATTTGAGGTAAAGGTAAATAAGTAGTTTTTTTAGGCGTTTTATAATTTAGGAATATTAAAAGAAATTTATTAAGCCTATGTAAATAGCTATATATTCATAATTATTACTAGTTATATAAAAATATTTTTGATTTAAAATTAGCAAGCGGATTTTACTTCCTAGTTAAAATCCAAGAAACTGCTATTGCTATTACAACTAATAATAAAGATCCAAAAATATATCCGCCAGAATAGCCTTTAATTTGTTCTATTAAACTTGTGCCCTCTCCAGATGTTATTATTAAGTCTGGATGAAAGATAGGATTAAATACTTTTATTGCTGCTATTAAAAACATTATAATTAAAATGCCTATCATAAACCAGGCAAATTTAGTTGTCATTATTTTTCCTAGGTCTTTTGTTGACATTCCCGCTAGTAATAAAACTAAAAAAATGCAGACTAATAAAACAATAAACCAGGGGACAATTGTTTTAACATATAAGTCTAGAGATGAAAAACTCATAAAAATAACTGCCATGATAAAGCTAATCAGTAGATTAATAAAATTAGAGCTGCCTAAAAGTTTCGTATTAGCTAAAAGAGCATAAACTATTAAAAAAACAAATAGAAAACTAAAAACCGGCATAAAAAAATAAATTCCTGAAATATCAAGTGCCATTTTATTATATTAATAAAAACTAAGCAGTTTTTAAAACTTACTTTTTTAATTTCTTATTTTAAAGTTATGAATAGACTAATTTCTTCGGTTTATTAACTAATTTGTTTATGATGGCATTATACAGTAAGAAAGTTTATAGGAAAATTTATAGATTTTAAATGAAATAAATTTTTGAATTAATTTTAGATAATTATAGTTTTTAGCGCCAAAAAACGTATATTTTAGTTAAATTACGATGATAATAAGGAAGTTGGGGTTAACAGAAATTATTTGTAACTTAAAGTCATTATTTATAGTTTATATGGCTAAAGATTAAAAAATTAGTGTGAATTTACGCCCCTCGCCAATTTTATTTTCCCCATATAATTAGGGCCATTACCCCTAAAAGTACTAAAATGGCTAAGAGGGCTGGAGCAGAATTTGATAGATTGTAACCTAAACCGCCTAACCATACAGTATCTCCTAGAGAGGCAAATAACACAAATACAAAAATGACAGTCCCTATTCCAAACCAGATCCAGTTTTTAGGGTTATCGCCCATAACTACTCCTCCTAAAATCATGGCTATTAGTAAAATAGCTAATCCCATTCCAGCATAGGGAAAGATGCTAGCATAAAATCCTGAAACATAGTCGAATTGTAGGGCCAACAAACCAAAAGCAAGTGAAATTGTTGCATTAACCCCTTTATTCTCTCCTAATATTTTTGTCTTAATTAAAATGCCATATACTAGAGCAAATATCATTAAAAATGGAAGCAGGTAGGCAAATACTCCCATCTGAGTCCAGGTATTTAAAATGTCTCCTATATTATATCCGAATCTGTCGTATGGCATTTTTACATCTTTTTATTAAAAAGAGGGTTTATGTTTATATAGGTTTCTATTGTTGTCAGTCTATAGTATCTGTTTATTATTTCCTGTCTCTGACTTAATTTAATTAAATTGAATCTAAATTTTATTTATTTGATTTTTCCTTAAAATAATTTGCGATAATTATTAGTATCTTCGCATAAGAATTTTATTTTTTGATAGCTTTTACTAAACCCGGCAATTAAATAAGTTAATAATCTAGGATAAATCGTATAATCATCATTCTTATGGGATGTTTCCAATTAATGAAATCTTGTATTTTTGAGTCTGTGTTGAGATACTGAATCATGAAGAAGTTTTCTCTCCTTTTATAACTGCAATAATAGCACCGGCGATAACTAGAATTAAGATTAGATTAACCCAAATTTTTGAATATCCGCCACCAAAAAGAAAGTCGTAAACATAACCAAAATAACCAGTTATATAGATAAGATAAACTAGTAAGCTGACTGCTAGAATTGCTCCAAATGCCAATTTCCACCATTTACCCAAAACATCTCCCTCTTTTTTTCCAACTATAAATCCATATAATAGCATAAATACTAAAAGTATTACTGCTGCAACTGCTAAAAATGGCATTAGTAAAACAACGATGCTTCGCGGATTAGGGAAGGCTATTAAGATTAAACCAGTTACAAGGCTTATTAATGCATCAATTTGTTTCTTATCGTCTCCTAGTAACTTAGATTTTTGAAGAATTGCGAACATTAGAGTAAAAACTAACACAAATGGCAAGACAAAATCTACAAAATATGGCGAGATTAAAAAAGGTTCTGGCATATCATTCTCTTTTTAGATTATAATAATTCGGAGCTTATAAATATTGCTGAGGTGTTAAGTCCAATATCAAACTTAACGTTCCCAGCCTCGCTTCGCTCGACTACCTTTTAGATATTTCCGCTAAATTGACTCCTCACGCTCGTCGATTTCTCGGTTATTTTATATTTTATTAATA
>CAYJSY010000011.1:8310-13438 GCA_964372925.1 Candidatus Woesearchaeota archaeon | reverse complement strand
TACCATCTGGTCTTCAGGAATTGGCAGACGAACTAATTTTCGTATACTACATTTTCACAAAAAAACAGAAAGTTTTATATACCCTCTTTTTGATTAGTTTATAACTACGAAGTTGTTAAAGGTAATTTTTGTTAAATCAATCCTTTGAAAGAACTATCTCAAACGTAAAATGCACTTATTACAGCCAAAACATATTAAATTAAAGAACGAAGAGGTCGAAAAATTACTTAAAGAACTCAATATTTCTCTCGTCCAGTTGCCTAAAATCAAGATTAAAGATTCTGCTCTTCCAGAAAATTGCAATGTTGGAGACGTAGTTAAAATTGAAAGAGAAAATGATGGTGAGATAGAAGCATATTATAGGGTTGTTACTATTTAAAATTTTTAAAAAAAGTTTAAAATAAAATGGAATATAAGGAGATTAAAAAAAATAAGAATTTAGTTGATTTAATAAATAGTTTTTTGGATAGGGGCTTTAAAATTATCGGTTTTGAATGTATTCCTCCCGGAGTGAGTATGACGCCAGTAGATAACATGGGATCTTTTCACTCTGAAAGCCCAAACTTAGTTTTAAAAAATAAGGATAATAAAAGAATATATTTAGGCAGTAAGTATCTAGGTAAAGATTATTGGAACGATAAATTATTTGATGATAAAAAGACAATTTTTATTGCATATGAATTAAAATGAATCCAAATAATAAAAATGAAACTTGAACCGGCCCAGCAAAAAGAAGAACATTTGTTAATAAAGAAATTTCTAAATGAACATAGTTTAATTGAATCAAATATTGTAAGCTTTAATAATTTCATTAATCACAGAATGCAGGAGATTGTAGAAGAGTTAAATGAAAGCATACAGGATGATGACATTGAAATTAAATTAGGAAAAATCAAAGTTGGAAAACCACAAATTGTTGAGGCAGATGGAAGTTCTCATTTATTAACGCCATCAGAAGCGAGAATAAGAAGCTTGACATATTCCTCGCCCATTAATATAGAGATTACAATTAAACAGGCTGGTCAGATAGACAGCCAGGAAGTAGAGATTGGAAAAATACCTATTATTGTAAAAAGCGATGCTTGTAATTTAGCTAATCTAAAAAAAGAACAGTTAATAGAAGAATATATAGACCCAAAAGATCCTGGAGGGTATTTTATAATTAATGGAAATGAGAGAATTATAATAATGGTTGAAGATTTAGCAGAAAATCAGCCATTCATAGAAAAATCAAAGGGTAATATTCTTTTGAGGCTATTCTCAAAAAGAGGCAGTTATAGAATACCAATTTCAATAACAGACAACAAAGACGGAATTGTTACCGTCAATTTTTCTAGATTTAAGAATATTCCTATAATGATTATTTTAAAGGCGTTGGGATTAGCAAAAGAAAGCGAGATAGCCGGATATATTGAAAAAGAAAATGACAGCTTAATCGTTAACTTATACGAATATGCGAATATAAAAACAGAGGAAGAGGCTATGTTAGCTATAGCAGAACAAACTGCTTCTGCACTGCAGGGCACAAAAAAAGAAATCTTAGACAGAATAAAACAGAGATTAGATTCTTATTTCTTACCACATATCGGACTAAAAAAAGAAAATAGAATTGAAAAAGCAGTTACTTTATGCAAACTTTTAAAATATTTTTTTATTGCTAAAGAAAATCCGGAGAATCTAACTGATAAAGATCATTATGCAAATAAAAGAGTTAGAATGTCTGGGGACTTATTGGCGGATTTGTTCAGAATTAACCTTAACATTTTATTAAGAGATATCAAACATTCATTACAAAAAATTCAGAAAAGGAAAAAATTTTATTCAATTAAAACTATTGCTAAATCTACCTTATTTACCCATAGAGTTGAATCTGCAATTGCTACAGGAAATTGGATAGGAGAGAGAACAGGAGTCACGCAAAATATGGACAAGACTAATTATTTAGCTATTATATCTCAATTACAGAGAGTAGCTAGTATGCTTCCTGGAGAGCAGGAGAATTTTTTAGCGAGAACATTACATCCAACTCATTATGGAAGGTTCTGCCCGATAGAAACCCCAGAAGGAACTGAAATAGGATTAAGAAAAAATCTTGCTCTGCTTGCAAAAATTTCAACAAGAGCAAGTTTAGATGATGAAAAATTAGTTAAAACATTTGATAAATGGTTGAAAAAAAGTGGAAATGATGTTTTTTTAAACGGAAAGTTCATCGGATGTGTTGAAAGTGCAAAAGAGTTTATATTAGAATTAAAAACAAAGAGAAGAAACGCGCAGTTGCCTATAGAGTTAAGTATTAAGTATAATAAGCCCTTAGAAAATATTATTTTATCTACAGAGGTAGGCAGAGTCATAAGGCCGTTGATTATAGTTGAAAATGGAGAGTCTAAGTTAACAGATGAAAAGAGGGAGTTATTAAGAAATAATTTATTGAGTTGGAATGATTTGATTAATAACGGAACAATAGATTATTTGGACTCTTCAGAAGAAGAGAATTCTTTAGTTGCTCTAGATGAAAAAGACATTAATGAGGGAACTACTCATCTAGAAATAGATAAAATGGATTTATTAGGAGCTGTTACAAGCCTTGTTCCATACGCAAATTATGATCAGAGTTCGAGATTAAATAGAGGGAGTAAAACTCAAAAACAGGCATTGGGATTATATGCTGCAAATTTTTTATGTAGAATTGATACTGATGTTAGCATGTTGCACTATCCACAAGAACCGATTGTTAGAAGTTTTATTTATGATGCTTTGAATCCTCATCCGGCTGGACAAAATACTATTGTTGCTATAATGACGCATGAAGGATATAATATGGAAGATTCTTTAATTTTAAATAGGGGAAGTGTTGACAGAGGATTTGCAAGAAGCACTTATTATAGGCCCTACTCTTCTGTTGAATTAAATTATGCTGGAGGGTTAAAAGACGAAATAGTAATACCCCAGAAAGATGTCTCTGGTTATAGAACAGAAGACAGCTATAAATTTTTGGAGGATGACGGAATTATTTATCCGGAGGCTCAGGTTGCTGCCGGATATATTGTTATAGGAAAAATTTCGCCACCAAAATTCTTATCAGAGGTTAGAGAGATATCTATTAAAACTAAAAAAGAAGCTAGTACTGCGATTAAACAGGAAGAGCAGGGAACAGTTGATGCGGTTTTTATAACTGAGGATGGACAGGGAAATAGATTAATTAAGGTAAGGACAAGAGATTCAAGAATTCCAGAGTTGGGAGATAAGTTTGCCACCTCTCACGGACAGAAGGGAGTCATAGGAGCCATAGTTCCTGAAAATGATATGCCTTTTACATCAAATGGAGTAAAGCCGGATATAATTTTTAATCCCCATAGCATACCAAATAGAATGACTGTTGGCTATTTAATAGAGATGCTTTCTGGCAAGGTTGGTTGCTTAAAAGGAAAACTAATGGACGGAACCGGGTTTTCTGGACAAAAAATTGAGGAGTTAGAAAAGCAGTTAGAGGAGTTGGGTTTTAGGGGAGATGGAAAAGAGACAGTTTATAATGGAGTAACTGGAGAGATGATGAAAGTTAAAATTTTTATCGGAAATATGTACTATCTTAAGCTTAAATACATGGTTAGTAATAAAATACATGCAAGAGCTAGTGGAAAGGTTACCTTACTAACAAGGCAACCTGTTGAGGGAAGGGCGAAGGGAGGGGCTCTTCGTTTAGGAGAGATGGAGCAACAGGCCTTAGTTGCTCATGGTGCATCATTATTATTAAAAGAGAGGTATGATTCAGATAAAGTTGTTCTACATATTTGTAATAAATGCGGCTCTATAGCAATAGAGGATAATATTAGAGGCAGATTAGTCTGCTCTTTATGCAACAGCCAGGAAATAGAACCTATAGAGATATCGTATGCATTTAAATTACTAGTTGATGAGCTACAAAGTCTTCATATAAAAACTAAATTTAATTTGAAAAATAAATATGAATAGAATAATAATAGGGTTGTTAAGGAAGCGATATCGAGGATATAGAGAAACTATGGGGCTTTTAAGAAATTTAGATGAAATAGAAAAGAGACCAGAAAAATCATCTATAATAGGGTTGTTAAGGAAGCAATATCGAAGATATAGAGAACCTATAGATCTTTTAAGAAATTTAGATGAAATAGAAAAGAGACCAGAAAAATCATCTAAAAATTTAGCTAGAGAGATAATGCCTTATGAAATAAATTCAGGAATATCTTACTATACTTTACCAAATTATGAAGGATATATCACCTCATTGGATACCAATCAATTTAAATATCAAGGATGAAAATAAGTCTGAATAAAATATTGGAAATAGGCTAGTAAGGAGAAAATGTTAGTATTATCAAGAAAGAAAAATGAAAGTATAGTAATAAATGATGATTTTATATTAACTATAGTTGAAATTAGAAGCGATCGGGTAAAAATAGGTATAAGAGATCGAAGATTAGAACAAGCCTCTCAAGAAAAACTGGGATCTGGAAGATTAGAAAAAAATGTTGCTCAAAACTCATCAAGCCCTATTGAAGGTTTAAGTGAGTATAAAAAAAATCCATTTTATAATATGCTATCCTATACCTATCGAGGACTCATTAAATTATATGAATCACTAAAATAAAAAATGGGAAAATTAACAAAATAATTAAAAATGTATAACAAAATATCAGAAAAAACAAAACGATTAGTAGAAAAATTATATAATAAAGATTTATCTGTTAGGGAAATAGCTAAACAAACAGGGGTTTCTTATTATACTGTTTATGGGTTAACTGAAGTTAAACAAAGAATTAATCCTGAAACAGAACAACCATTTGACTCATCAACAGAATATCAAAAACATCTAGCTAAACAAAAAGGATATAACTCCCTAACAGAATATAATCAACATCTAGCTAAACAAAGAGTTAATCCTGAAACAGGACAATTATTTAAATCTAGAACAGAATATCGTCAACATCTAGCTAAACAAAAAGGATATAACTCCCTAACAGAATATAATCAACATCTAGCTAAACAAAGAGTTAATCCTGAAACAGGACAATTATTTAAATCTAGAACAGAATATCGTCAACATCTAGCTAAACAAAAAGGATATAACTCCCTAACAGAATATAATCAACAT
>CAYJSY010000011.1:0-8210 GCA_964372925.1 Candidatus Woesearchaeota archaeon | reverse complement strand
AAACAAAAAGGATATAACTCCCTAACAGAATATAATCAACATCTAGCTAAACAAAAAGGATATAACTCCCTAACAGAATATAATCAACATCTAGCTAAACAAAAAGGATATAACTCCCTAACAGAATATAATCAACATCTAGCTAAACAAAAAGGATATAACTCCCTAACAGAATATAATCAACATCTAGCTAAACAAAAAGGATATAACTCCCTAACAGAATATAATCAACATCTAGCTAAACAAAGAGTTAATCCTGAAACAGGACAATTATTTAAATCTAGAACAGAATATCATCAATATCTAGCTAAACAAAATGGATTTGAATCATCAACAGAATATCAAAAACATCTAACTAAACAAAATGGATTTAATTCACTAACAGAATATCATCAATATCTAGCTAAACAAAATGGATTTAATTCACTAACAGAATATCAAAAACATCTAGCTAAAAAAAGACAACAGAATCCAGAAAATAAAAAATTAAGAGGGTTAATAAAGAAAAGACTAAAAAAACTAGGTAAAAATCAAAGGTGGCTGGCTGAACAGATAGGAGCTACAAAACAAGCAGTTTCATATTATACACTAGGTAAGATAATTCCAAAAAAAGAGCTTGCTGAAAAGCTTTTTTCTGTTTTAAGAGTTAATTACAAAACTTTAGATGATTTAGTGGAGGATAATAGGTAAAAATTATAAAAATGAAAAAAAAATTAACCGACCTTATTCCAATAAAAGGAATATATGATGTTTATATTAGGAGTGGTGAAGAAGCTAGGATAGAGTTGAGAAGAGCTTTATTAGGAGAGTGGAATTTTAAAGGGTTTTTAGATATTCATATTAAAAGTACGACTTATTATGCAGGTGTTTGCGCTTACAATGCAGCTCTAGCTTATGGTTTGTCTAAATTATTAACAATGGAGATAAATTAAAAAATGAAACTATTAGAATTAGATATTATAAATCAAGGAATTAACTATCCTGAAAATCATTTATTATCATTAAGGACAGAAAATTCTTTAGAAGAGACAGAAAGGTCTACAGCAGAGATAGAAAAAGAGTTAGATTATGAAGATTTTAAATCTTGTTTTCAATACTGTCCAACAAATTTTAAGAAATGTCTTGCTTATGATATAATAAGTGTTATGGATTTAAGATTAGGGGCTATTGATCCGCTTAATCAATCTCAAAATTTAGGAGATGAAAAATGAAACCAACAAAAATTAAAATTTTTGAGCTTTCATTTAATATATGGGAGAGAATTAAATGAAACCAATAAGAAAAAAAGTTGAAAGCCTGCATTTTAATTTACTTAGTCCTGAAGAGATAAAAAAAATAACCAAGGCAAAAATAATAACGCCAGAGCTTTATGATGTTGATGGATATCCTGTTGATGGAGGATTAATGGATTTAAGATTAGGGGCTATTGATCCTGGAGTTAGATGCAGAACGTGTGGGGGAAGATTAAAAGAGTGCTTAGGACATCCGGGCCTTATAGAGCTTGCTAGACCGGTTTTTCATATTAAGTATATACCTATTATCGAATTATTCTTGAGATGTTATTGTTCAGTTTGTAATAAACTAATGATAAAAGAAAAAGATCTAAAAAAATATAAGAACATTAAGGACAGACTGAAAAAAGCAAAAGATGCTAAAAAATGTCCGCACTGCATGGCTGAACAGGAAAAAATAAAATTACAAAAACCAAGTCTTTTTAAAATAGGTAAAAAAAGATTGTTCCCGGGAGAGATAAGAGATATTCTTACAAAAATACCGGACTCTGAAGCTAAATTAGCAGGTATGGATCCTAGTATATTCAGACCAGAATGGTCAGTACTAACATTATTATTAGTTCCATCAGTAACTGTAAGGCCCAGCATTACTCTAGAATCTGGAGAGAGGAGCGAGGATGATCTAACTCATAAATTATCAGATATTATTAGATCAAATCAGAGATTATGGGAGAATTTAAATGCGGGAGCTCCGGAAGTTATTATAGAAGATTTATGGGACTTATTACAGTATCATATTACTACTTTTTTTGATAATTCCATAACAAAAATTCCTCCTGCAAGGCATAGAAGCGGACAGCCGTTAAGAACTATTACTGAGAGGATTAAAGGAAAAGATGGAAGAATAAGACATAATCTAGCTGGAAAAAGAGCTAATTTTAGTTCTAGAACTGTTATCTCTCCAGACCCTGCATTAAAAATTAACGAGATAGGAGTTCCTTATGAAATTGCTAAATTTTTAACTGTAAATGAGATGGTTAATAGTACAAATATAGAAAAATTAAAAAAAATAATTTTAAATAAAAACTATCCAAGTGCCAACTATATAATAAGGCCAGATGGAAGAAGAAAAAGAATTACCGAGGAATTAAAACAGGAAATACTTGAGGAATTGAAAGTGGGATATGTTGTCGAAAGACAGTTAGTGGATGGGGATCTTGTTTTGTTTAATAGGCATCCTAGTCTTCATAAAGCTAGTTTAATGTCGCATTTTGTCAGAGTGCTTCCCTATAAAACTTTTAGAATTCATCCTGCCGCAGTCTATCCTTATAATGCTGACTTTGATGGAGATGAGATGAATATTCATGTTCCTCAAACAGAGGAAGCTAGAGCAGAGGCAAAGGTTTTGATGAATATAGAGGAAAATTTAATATCCTGCAAAGACAATAGCAATTTATTAGGATGTATCAGCGACGCTGTTACAGGGAATTATCTATTAAGTAAATCTAAGATTTCTAAGCCAGAAGCAGACCAGCTACTATACAGCTCTAATGTTGACTGGGAAACATCTAAAAATTATACTGATGGAAGAGAAATAATCTCTTCTGTTCTTCCTAAATTAGATTATAGAGGAAAAACAAAGGAGGGCGAGTCTTTAATAATAGAGAAGGGAAAAATAGAATCGGGGTATGTTGACGAAAATGTTTTCGGGGTTGGAGTAGGCAATTTATTGAAAGTTCTGGATAAAACTTTTGGGAGAAGTAAAACAATTAGTGTTTTGGGTAGCGTCTTTTCTTTAGGAACTAATTACTTATCAAATCATGGATTTACTATTTCTATTAATGATTTAAATGTTAATGAAAAAGTAAAAAAATTGACTAGAGATATTATAGATGAGGCAGAAAAAAAGACGGAGGAAATAATTCAAAAATATAATTCCAAAGATCTTGATATTATTCCTGGAAAAACGGCTGAAGAGACAAGAGAGATAAAAATTCTTCAAACTTTAAACAGCATTAGGACTAAAGTGGGAAAGATTGTAGGAAATGAAATTTATAAAAATAATCCTGTAAGAATAATGATGGATTCTGGTTCTGGGGGAAGTGTACTTAATATAACGCAGATGGCGTGTTGTGTCGGCCAGCAGGCTCTCTGGGCAAAAAGAATTGGAATAGGGTTTAGCAATAGAACTCTCTCTTTTTTTAAGGAACATGATCTTTCTCCTAAAGCAAGAGGTTTTGTTTACAGCTCTTTTTTAGATGGATTAAAACCGCATGAATTTTTCTTTGGAGCAATTACAGGAAGAGACGCTTTAATGGATACTGCTTTAAGAACTCCTAGGTCTGGTTATTTGTATAGAAGACTAGCTAATGCTTTGCAGGATATAAGAGTGGAATATGATCATACT
This sequence comes from Candidatus Woesearchaeota archaeon, assembly GCA_964372925.1. Classification (GTDB taxonomy): domain Archaea; phylum Nanobdellota; class Nanobdellia; order Pacearchaeales; family GW2011-AR1; genus ARS1285. The sequence goes on along the minus strand of CAYJSY010000011.1, from coordinate 4,571 downwards.
GTTAGAGATGGTTCTGGAAAAATTATACAGTTTAAATATGGAGGAGATGGCAAGGAAGTATCTGGATTGCATAAAGATAAGAGTATTTCTCCGGGGGAAGCTATAGGAATAATTACTGCTCAATCATTTGGAGAGCCATCTACTCAAATGGCGCTGAATGTATTCCATTTTGCAGGGGTTGCTGAAATGCAAGTTACTTCCGGATTACCAAGATTAATTGAGATTTTTGATGCTAGAAAAACACCATCAACACCAGAGATGGAAATTTATTTAAAAAAACCGTTTAATAATGAAAAAAATGCAAAAATCATTGCGGAAAAAATTAAAGGGGTTAAATTAAAAGAGATTATTAAAGAGATTAAAATAAATTTTTCTGACAAGAGAATAGAGGCGATTATTGATAACGAGGTTATTAAAACTGTTCATTCTTCTGTTGAGACTATTGTAAAAAGATTAAATGAAACTGGAAAGATAGACAATAAATGCAAGAGTAAAGGGAACCTCATTATTTTTGACGCAAAAGAGCTTGATTTTAAGGAAATTTATAAATTAAAAGTGAAGATTAAAGATACTCAGATTTCTGGAGTAAAGGGAATCTCCCAGGTATTAGTTGTTAAAAGAGAGGACGACTTTGTTATTTTAACCGCAGGAACAAATTTAGAGGAGATAATTCAGATTAAAGAAATTGACCCGAATAGAACCTTAAGCAATGATCTTCATGAAGCGGCAAAAATTTTTGGAATTGAGGTTGGCAGGGGAATTATAATTAAAGAAATTGGAAAGGTTTTGAACTCACAGGGGTTGGAGATTGATAAAAGACATTTAAAATTAATTGCAGACGCTATGACTACTGAGGGGGATATTAAAGGAATAACAAGAATGGGAATTATTTCTCAAAAGTCTAGTATTTTAGCTAGAGCGAGTTTTGAAACTCCAATAAAACAGTTTGTAAATGCGACTTTAAAAGATAACAAAGATGAGCTTAATTCAGTAATAGAAAACATTATTTTAAATCAACCTGTTCCTGTTGGAACTGGTTTGCCAGGATTAATGGTGGAGATTACTGGCCAGTTAACAACAGAAAAACCAAAAAGAGATAAGAGTGTTGAACATTTAACAAAAGATGTTAAAGAAAAAATTTAGTAAGTTTATCCAGAAATTTATTATAACGAGAAAATTTTACAGTAAGAAATTTTATCTAGAATCCAGCAATTAAACAACCTTTACAAATTATTTATCAGAAAAACCCTCTTATTTGTTTGTTGGGTTTTTGGGCCAGAAAAAATTTTGTCTTTTTTCTGAACAGAAAATGTAGTACATTTTCTTGTAATCCAAAATTGAAAACTGTATAGCCTACTACCTAATAAATTATGTAGTTTTCAATTTATGGGCATAAGAGTAAAAAAAGTAGTTTATTATGTGAGTCTTTTTTTCATAGAATTTCAATAAAAAATGGAAAATAAAAAAGGCAGAAATTTAGGAATAATAGGATGCGGATATAGAATGAGAGATATTTTAAAAATTTTATTAAAAATTAATCCTAATCATAAAATACTTTCTGTATATGATGTTAGCAAAGATTCAATAAACAAATTTAAAAAAGATTTTGGAGAGGTTGAATCTTGTGAGGATTATAATGAAATTACGAATAATCCTAATATCGACTGGATAATGATAGGCTCTATAAACTCTGCCCATAAATATCAAATAATTTCTGCTTTAAAAGGAGGAAAACATATTTTTTGTGAGAAGCCGTTGGCGGTTTCTATTGACGAATGCAGGGAAATTAAAAACTTTTATGATGATAAAACTAAATTTTTTATTAGTTATCCCATAAGATATGCTGATCATTACAAAAAGATAAAAGAGTTGATTGAGATAGGTGAAATAGGCAAAATAATAAGTATGGATTTTAACGAAGTTCTGAGCTTTAACCACGGCGCTTTTATAATGACTGATTGGAGAAGAATTTATAAAAATTCCGGTGGACATTTATTAGAAAAATGCTGCCATGATATAGCTTTAGTAAATTGGATTACGGGAAGTTTTCCGATAAATGTTGCTTCTTTTGGCGGATTAAATTTTTTTAAATCAGAAAATTTTCATTTATATGAAAAAATTAAAGACAAAATTAAACTGGAATTTAACGAAAAAATTACTCCAAATCCTTTTATTTCTGATAAAGATATTGTAGACAATCAGATTGTTATTATCGAGTATAAAAATGGCATAAGAGCAACATTTCATACTAACTGCAGTTCAGGCATACCTGAAAGAAGAATGTATATATGCGGAAGTGAAGGAACAATAAGAGCAGATTTTATAAAAGGGAAGATAGAAATAAAAAAATTTTATGAAAAAGATATTAGAGAGGTAAATACTCTCGGAGATGATGATTTCCATGGTGGAGGAGATATGAATATGATAGAAGATCTTAACAAAACAATGTTAGATTTATCTCAACCAAAAACTTCAATGAAGGAAGCGATATTATCAGCAGTTTCTTGTATTATGATGGATGAGGCAATGAGAAAAAAACAGGTAATAAACTTAGAAAAAATCTGGAAGGAATTTTACTGAATTATAGTAAAAGACTCATAAAATTGACCAAAATGTATTTTGTTGTACAGAAAGTTTTTGATGTTTTGGAGAGTTAAATAAACTAAAAAAATTTAAGTCTTATGTTATAATTTAAATTGTTACCTGAACCTATTACCTCTTCTAGATTTAGCCCAGAAACTTTTTTTATTTCTTTTCGATTTGTTTTTCATAGTAAATCTATAATTACTTCTTGAATTTTTTTTATTAATATTCATTCTATTTGGATTTTTTATAAAAACTCTTTCTAATACTGGAGTTTCTTCTCTAATTAGATTAAATTCTTTAACATCTGATATATCCTGAAAACTTTCATAATCTCTGTTTGTAAGAAGGTTTATTACCTTACCCTCTTTTCCAGCCCTAGCTGTTCGGCCTATTCTGTGGATGTAACCATCTAGAGTTGATGGAATATCATAATTATATATGTGAGTTATTCCTTCTATATCCAAGCCTCTTGCAGCGACATCTGTCGCAACTAAAATATGAACTTGTTTTGTATGAAATTGGCTAAGGAATCTATTTCTTTGACTTTGTGAAAATCCGCCGTGTATTGGAACAACATTAAAACCCATAATTTTAAGATTTGCTGATACAAAATCGACATTTCTTCTAGTATTGCAAAAAATCATGATTAATTTTGAATCCTCATTTTCTAATAAATTTTTTAAAAGAGATAATTTAAGATGATTATCTACATCATAATAAACCTGTTTTAATTTTTTTGCGTCAACATGATGTTCTGCTGAAATTTCTATAGGATTAGTCATGTATTTTTTCCCCATATGAAATATTTCTGGAGAAATTGTTGCAGAAAAAAGCAGGGTCTGTCTTTTCTTAGGACAGCTAGCTATTATTCTTTCAACATCCTCTCTAAATCCCATATCAAACATTTTGTCTACCTCGTCCAAAACTAGAGTATTAATTTTTGAAAGGTCAATGGAATTTCTATATAAATGATCGAGCATCCTTCCGGGAGTGCAAACAACTATCTCTGAAAACATAATATTTTTTATCTGTCTATCAATAGAAACTCCACCATAAATAGACAAAACTCTAATATTGTTGTATTTAGAAAAATCAGCTAATTCGCTAGTAACCTGCTCGGCCAGCTCTCTAGTTGGAGTAAGCACCAGCCCCTGTATCCCATGTCCTCTTTTAACATTATTTATTAACCCTGCTGCAAAAGCTAAAGTTTTTCCGGATCCTGTGGCAGCACTAGCTATAACATCGCTTCCATTTAAAATATGCGGAATAGATTTTTTTTGAATCTCTGATGGCTCTTCAAATCCTCTATCTCGGACAGACTTTAACAATTGATTTTCTCCCAATAGTATTTCAAAATTTTTCATTTTATTAATTTCTCCTTTATTAAACTGCTCATCAAAAAATCCCTAGAATTTACCTTCATTTTTAGATGAATTGATGTTTAGGATTTTTGGATGCTTAAGATTCTTCACGCACTAAATGCGCGGATTTCAATAATATTGATATCAAATGACATATTAGTGTATTTACTCTATTTCAAATTTCTATCAATAAAATTTGAGGTTTATATTGAATTTATATATAAAATTTAAGTGAAGAAATAACGAATAGTATTTCTCTAACATTTAATTAATATAGGTTTATTAGAACAATGATTTATAAACCTATCTAGTTCATGATACTGTAACCTTATCGTCACTTAAACATCTTTATCTAAAAATTGTGCCTATTCCGATTTTGACTTTTATTAACCCCGCTCATTATTATTTCTAAATACCGACGACATTTTAGAGTTTTATTAATACGGGAAAAAAGTAAACCTCGGCTTTTAAACAGAGGACGTCGCAATGAAGGCGACATCTTTTTTCCTGTCTCAAAAACTTCAAACAAGCCTACGCCCTCAGAAATTTCTAATTTCTGCTCCTTCAAAATTAAATTTTGAAGTTTTAGTCGTAGGTAAAATACAAGAAGTTTTTGATACAGAG
>CAYJSY010000010.1:0-14116 GCA_964372925.1 Candidatus Woesearchaeota archaeon | reverse complement strand
CTCTGCTTAAAAGCAGAGGTTTACTTTTTTCCTGTATTATTAATTTGAAATTATCCAATCATATGATGAACTCCAATATTATTTATAAAAACACTGAATGATTTTCCTAAAATATCCTCACTAGAATTTATCAGAACTATATTATAATTTTCATCTCTTGCTTCATAAAGATTATCTATATTATTATTTTGATTAATTTTTTTATTCACAAAAACTTTTATGGTTTTATTTAGAAATTTTTTCTTGTTTTCAAATGCAATTTGCCTATGCAAGTTCATTATCTCCTTGTTTCTTTTATTAATGTCAGTTATAAGCATCTCATTTAGTTTTTCAGCCTCAGTTTTTTTATGTTTTGAGAATTTTGACAGATTTAAAACATCTATCTTATGATTATTCAAAAATTTCATATTAAGCTGATGATCATATTTTGTTTCAGTTGGATATCCCGTGATAATGTCTGTTGAAATTGTTAAATTGGGAAAGGTTTCTTTAAATTTTCTGATTATTGATTCAACTTTTTCTATTTTATATGGCCTTTTCATATCAGTAAGAACTTTCTTTGAGGCAGATTGAATTGGAATGTGAAGAAATTTGTAAACCTTTGGATGTTTATAAACTTCTATCATTTGATCTAAAATATTGTATAATAGTCCGGGATTCATCATGCCAATTCTTAGCTTAAAATCATAATCTAGGGACAAAATTTTATTTACTAATTCGGGAAGCTTTTGTTTGCCCTGATCTATTCCATAACACTCGTTTCCCTGACTTGTCAGCCAAACCTCTTTTGCTCCATTTTTTAAATCATTTTCAATTGATTCCAGAATTTTTTCTTCTGAGTAAGAAAATAAATTTCCTTTTGCAAGTTTAGTTTTACAGAATGTGCATTTTGACAAACATCCTTCAAGTATTTGCGTTATTGAAATTAATTTATTTAAAGGTACTTTCGGCAATAAAATTTTTTCCTCATTGTTTTTTTTAAGATAATTGTTTATTATTGGCAGAGTAGAAGAGGCATTGTCTAATATTTGACTTACTAATTTAATATTGTGAGTTCCTAATAATCTTGCCTTATGATTTAATTTTAGAATTGACTTCGAATCTGTTTCTGGCATGCATCCGGCCACTATAGTAATCTTTTCTTCTTTTGCTAAATCTTGTATCCTTCTTTTAATTTTATTTTCAGTTTTCTTTTTAACAATACAGGTATTCAAAATTAAAACATCGGCAATTTTTTTGTTGACTGTTATCTCATAACCAGATTTTTTTAATAACCCGGCCATAATCTCTGAGTTATTCTGGTTAGCTGAACAGCCGTAAGTTTCAATATAAACTAATTTATTACTCATGCAATTTTATAACAATAATATATTTAAAGATATTTCTGTTGTTAAGATTATGCAACCAATCCCTAGAACCGATGAATTGGCTTTTTTAAGTGATAGTCTAAAGGTAGCTGCGAGTTGCCTTCCTATTTCGGTTATAGGCGAGGAGCATTTAGAAAGAACTAAACTTTTTTATGGTTGTCTTGTCAAAATTAGGGAAAGAGGCAGGGTAGATTTTGATCCTAGTCTTTTTAATTGTTTTATGGGCAATATAAATTATGTTAAAATTATGACAAAGATTTATGATTATTCGGAAATAAAAAATAATAACTATGAAAAATTACTTGATGACTTGATTGATTCTACACAAAAAATTCTTGAAAAAAAGGATAATGGTCATAGTAATCTTTTAGAAGATTTTGGAAATTTTTTGATGAATTATAAATAACTTATTTTTAATCCATACTATCGGCAATAATACCTGCACAAACAGAACACACTATCCATACTTTTCTTTTTCTAATGGATAGTTCTGACTCCTTTAAACAATATCTGCAATATCCATGAAAAGATTTTTCAAAACTATCAGGAGAAAATTCGGCATAAACCATTAATTTTTTAAAAAAATTTGAATAGTCTTCTATAAATAACTTTTTTTGATATACTGATCTATCATTATATCTTAATTTCTTATCAATGGTGTTTAATTCCTTTTCTAATTTGTCAAAATCCTTCAATGAAGTAAAAAAATTTACATTGGCTTTATAAGAATCGCCGAAACCGCATTTAAATACAGCTGTATTGTCTTTTCTTTCTGCTTTTTGATATATTTCATATTTTCCTCTTAATTCAAGGCAGTCATTACATTTAGTTCCTAGAACTAGTAAAGCATCCTCTATATTTTCAAGTATCATTCAATAAATATTAATAGGCTCTTTTTAAATATTATTGGTTTACGTTTGATTTGTTACACTAATTATAGACTATTAGTCACATCTCATCCATAACTTCTATTCCTAATAAATATAAGGAATTCTTAAGGGTTTTTCTAAAGGCCCCTATAAGCTTTAGCCTAAAATCTTGTTTTTCATCTCCAATAACTTTACATAAATGGTAAAATTCATTAAACGTTTTGGCAAGTTCATAAGAATAGTTTGCTATTATGCTTGGACTTAGAGATTTGCCCGCCTTTTCTACTATTTCTGGAAATTCTGAAATTTTTTTTATTAAAGATATTTCGCTTTGAGTTAATTCTGAAATTTTTGTTTTTTTTGGCTGTTTTTTTGCTTTTTTTATGATGGAAGAAGCTCTTGCATATGAATATTGTAAATAAGGGCCAGTATTACCGTCAAAATTTAGTGATTGCTCCAGCTCAAAAATTATATTTCTGTTATTTTCATTTTTTAGCATTGAGTATTTAACTGCGGAAATTGCCACTTTTTTTGGGTCCCCTTTGGTTTTTCTATCAATAAAAAATCTTTCAGATTTTTTTGGCCCAGAAAATCTTGTATCAGAAAGATTTTCTCTGGTTTTAATTTCTTTGTTTGCTTTATCTAAGGCTTTTTTTAAAAATTCTTCTAAAAGAACAAGCTCACCTTTTCTAGTTGACATTTTTCCCACGCCTTTTAACAGAACAAAAGAGTAAAAAACAATCTCTGGATAGGGTTTTTTTAATAATTTTAAAACCTCTATTAATTGTTCTGAATATACTTTATGGTCCTCCCCTAAAACCAAGATATTCCTTCCTTTTTTACATTTTTCAATTGTATATGCCAGATCTCTTAAAGAGTAAAGCCCTGTACCGTCGCTTCTCGTCAGAACAAAAACCGGATTTTTTAATTTGTTTATTAAGTGTGTTAACTTCAGGTCTACAACAAATCTGCCTTCTTTATCTTTTAACAATCTGCCTGTTTTTTCCAGCTCTTTTAAAATCTGTTTTCCGTGTTCAGTGTATGTGGACTCGTAATCAAAATAATCAAATTCTATTCCAATAGAAGAAAGAATTTTTTTCTGTCCATCTACAGCAATACCAACTATCTTTTTAAATAAAGCTAAGATTTTTTTGTCTTTATGCTCAAATTTATATAAAAGTTCAAAAACTTTTTTTTCTAATTGCGGATTTTTTTCCATTTTTTTTGTTATTTCTATATATTTATCCAGTAAATCTTCAAATCTGTCATTATCATTAAAGACCAGCGCAAGCATCGCTATTTGTTTGCTGACATCGTTAACATAGTAATGCCTTTCAACTCTATTGCCTAAAAAACTTAGTATTCTATAAATTGAATCTCCTATTATAGAATTTCTTGTCCTTCCAAGATGGGGGCTTGCGTTAGGATTAATGCTTGTATGCTCTAAAATAATTTTTTCTTTCTGATTTTGCTTTCCAAAACTTTCATTTATATTGATAATATACTCCGCCAGTTTAATTTTACTAACAAAGAAGTTTAAATAGGGGCCGTTAGCTTCAATTTTTTCGATATTCCCTGAAGTTTTAATTTTAGATAGCTCTTTAGCTATCTCATTTGGATTTTTTTTAAGCTCTCTTGAAAGTATAAAACATGGAAAGGCGTAATCTCCAAGCTCTAAACTTGGCGGAATTTCTATCAGGTTGGCAATTTCTTCAGATTTTAAATTTATATTTTTTGCCAGTAAATTTACTATTTGTTCTTTAAACATTTTTATATTAAACAAGTTTATCTTTTAAATATTTGTTATACAGCTTATTTTTGATGTCAAGATTATTTAAAACCACCCACTTGATAGTAAAATGCTTTTTTTTGCAAACTATCAACTTTAGGGTGCGGTAAAAAACAAGGATTTTTTTGGGCTCAGAAACTTTCAAACAAACCATCCCCCTCAAAAATTTCTAATTTCTGGTCCTTCAAAATGTAATTTTGAGTTTTTATGCGATGGTAAAACGAAAAAAGTTTCTGATGTCAAATTTTTCTGTGTTTTGAAAAAGTATATTTAAAATAGTGTTCAAATATTCTCTGAATAAAAATTAACAATCTATTTTAGATATAGTCCAATCTGGAGGGATATATGAAAAAACTTCTGGCCCTTTAAATAAATTTTTAACGGACCTAATTATGTTTTCTGGTGTGTTATAATTTAAATGAGGATTGTTCCAGGGATTAATTTTAAAATCTTTATAATTCTGTAATTCTTCTGGCACCTTTAAATTCCTTTTATATGCCATTTTTACAGATTCTGCTAATCTGCCATCCATAACGTGATGAAAGGGGTGATTTCCGAATAAATCTCTGACTTTTTTTAGGGATTTTAATACTCTATCGCTTATTTTTTGATTATAACAAAAAAATAAATAATCTCCAAATAAGCTTCTTGTTGATAATCTTAATTTTTCTTGTAGTATATAACCAGCAAAACTTTCATTATCATAACAGGGAGAAAGGTCTAAGTCGCCTTTTTTGGCGGTTTCTATTGCAGATTCAACTTCTATTAAACATTCTAACATATTAATAATTATTGTCTTGATTATTTAAATATTTGTTATCATTGCGAAAAGCAACTCTCATCACTTTTTGCTTAACAATACTAGTTTAGATATATTTATAAAATTTAGTGACCATATAACTTTTGTATATTATTCCTAAAAAATGAGAAAATGTATTATTTGTAATGAAAAAATAAATGAAATGCATGGGAAATTAAAAGGAACTATGATTAAAGTAAAAAATTTAGAGGGAAAAAATGAGTTAGTTTATGTTTGTTCTGAATGCCAGAAAAGAGATGATTGGATAGAAAAAGCAAATGTAGTTTCGGCTTAATTTTTGAGTTAATTTAAATTGCTGACACCCAAAATTTTACAATAGACATAAATATTTATAATGATTTATTTTAAACTGATATGAAGTATCTTACATATTTTAGATTAAACAAAGAATTAACTAATTTAATTTTAAATCAAAATAATATTATTCTTCCGGGTTCAGGTCTTCACTCTACACTTTGCTATTTTCATATGGAATCTGAAAGAGAAAATTATTTACTTGAAGATTTATCAAAAATTAAATTTGATTTGTTTAAAATAGAAACCAAAGAATTTGAAGATTTTGATAATAATTCTTTGGTATTAAAATTATCTAAACCAGAAGAACTTATAAAATTACATAGGAATATTGTTCTATCTGCTAGAAAATATGCGAATCAGGGATTTGATGAAATAGCAATAAAATATTTTTATGAAAATTATAATCCTCATTTAACAATTTCAAAATCATCGTCAAATTTTGATAGAAAGTCAAATTTATTACTTGGTTTAAACGATATAATATCAAGGTATCATCTGGCTAAAAAAATTGATGGAAATTGGAGACAAATACAAACTTTTTTTTATAATGCAGAAAAAAAGTAGCCATCTTTAGATAGCGGACAAGATTTGCAATTTTTGATAACGAAAAGTTTTTTTAAGCTATCAAAACCACTAAAAAAATAAATAGATTGATTAGAGCAGAAGACAGGCAATAGAAACAATATGCTTTTATTATTTTCGACTGAATATAAGTTAAAAAAGCTGAAAAAAGTACGGCAATTCCAGAAATTATTTTTATAATTGTTAGTATAATACTGGAATTATTTGAATAAAATAAAAAATATAAAAGTAGAAATAAAAAAAATAGATAGAATAGTAAGCCAATGGCATCATTTTTTATATAAAAAATATGGCTGTATCTGCTTTCAAGCACTTTATTACAGCTATCATTAATAGGGCAGATCAACTGTTTTTTAGTCGCCCTTTTATAAATTAAAAAAGAAGATATTATAATTCCGATTATTAGAAACACTATCAATAAACTTAGTATTCCATAATTCATTTTAATTGCCCCTTGATAAAAATATTAGAGCAATGGCCATGATTAATATTGGAATATCTCTAAAAACAATATCTAAGGAGTTTATGTTAAAGATAATTATTAGTAAGAGGGTAAGACTTGATAAAATTGCCAGATGAAAAGTTTTGTAATCCAATATTAGCAATAAACCAAGAACCAGTTCGTAAATTGAAAATATCAGTAAAAATATTCCGGGATTCATATTAGTCGTTAAAAAACTAGGGATATATCCAATCCAGTTAGTAGGATTTAAAATAGAGGAAACCGCCGCATAAAAAAAACCTATGGCAAGACCAGTTCTTAATAATAAACTAATGAAATAATTATTTGTTTTTTCCATTATTAAAGCATTATTTTAGGGTTTTATAGTAGCTCTTAAGTCTAAAAATTTAATTTTATAGTTAATAATTTAATTTATCCCCTTTTTAATTAGACGTTATGATTATTTTATTTAGCTATAATCTCTATTAATTAAATGATATAGTGAATAACGATTTCAAACAACAGTAAGAGTCCCTTTTAAATTACTATTCAGATTATCGTGATAGTCCCAGTTCCCTTTTTCATTAAAAATGAATGAGTATGATTCATCTTTAGATAAGCCTTTACAAGCATCGAAAATTTTAGATGGTTCTGAAGCGTCGCATTTTTCTATATTAGAACCAGGATATACAATTTCAGCCTCGTTTTCAGCAACATTTGAATTATCAATCAATCTTAATTTATTTTCTTCGCCTTTTTTTTCCACCTCTTCAGATTTAGCTGATTTGTTAATAAGAAAAATGGCCATCCCAATTAAGACCGCAAGAACTAATATAACTATTGATGAAATAAAACCTCTTTTATTCATGAACGTTAATGCATTATAGAGTTTATAAAGTTCGTGTTGCTGTCTCAAGAATAGATTCCTGTTAGGAAAAGTCATATAATAACTTATAAAGTTTTCAATTTATTGGCTTAATTAGCTAGATAGGAAATATTATTAAATACAGATTATTTTTCAATAAAAAATAGGGGGGTATAGGAAGAACGGAAATTGACATATCTAAAAAAACTGGTGATGAAAGGATTTAAGAGCTTTGCAAGAGAAACTGTAATTAAGTTTGATAATCATGATGTTGTTATTGTTGGACCAAATGGTTCTGGAAAATCAAATATTACAGATGCTCTCTGTTTCGTATTAGGAAGACTGTCTATAAAATCTATAAGGGCAGCAAAAGCTGCTCATCTGATTTTTTCAGGAAATAAAAACTTTAAACCATCCAATTACGCGTCTGTGGAATTAACTTTTGATAATGAAGATAAAAAATTTTCACTAGATGAAAAAGAAATAATCATTATGAGATCTGTAAACAAGAAAGGACAGAGTATTTACAGAATAAACGGCAAAAATAAAACGAGACAGGAAGTTTTAGAGCTTTTAAGCCAGGCCGGTATAGATCCTTACGGATTTAATATAATCCTTCAGGGAGAGATACAGAGGATTGTTGAGATGTCATCAGAAGAGAGAAGAAAAATAATTGAGGAGGTTTCAGGTATCTCAATATATGAGATTAGGAAAGAAAAATCACTAAGAGAACTAGAAAAAACTAATGAAAAATTAAAACAAATAAATACCATATTAAGAGAAAAGACTAATTATCTAAAAAATTTGGAGTATGAGAGAGAACAGGCTTCAAGGTTCAAGAAACTAGAGTTGACAGTAAAAAGATGCAACGCTTCTATAATAAATAAAAATTTACAGGAAAAACAAAAACAGTTAAATGAGGTTTTAAAAAATATAGATCCAAAGATAAAAGTTATAGAAAAAATAGATAATCAGCTTTCAAAAAATAAAATGGAAATAGAAAGGCTAAATTCTAATATAAATGAAATAAGCAAGACAATACAAGTCTCTTCTGGACTCGAACAAGATTCTTTGATGGAACAGATTTCTTCTTTAAGACAGGAATTAGCAGGTTTGTCAGCAAGAAAAGAAAATTTTGAGAATCAAACTTTAGAATTAGACAGGAGAAAAATAGCTTTAGGTGATTCTATCAAGACTACCGAGGAAGAAATTGAAAAAATTGGCAAGGAAAAAGGAAAGAATAAGAAACAAGAATTAGAAAATAAAAAATTAAAATTAGAGGAATATGAAAAATTGAATAAGGAGGGTTATTTATTGAAATATAATTTATCAAACATCAACGAACAGATTATTGAAAAAGAAAAACAAATACATAATTTTAGTACAGAAATAAATTTTATTTTAAATCAAATAGAGAACTTAGAAAAAGAAATTGAAATAAGCGGAACTGTGGAAAGCCAGAAGAAAGTAATAACTGATTTGAAAAATTCTTTGGAGAAAAACAAGAAAAATATAGCAGAATTAGAGGAAATATCCTTATCAAAAGAAAAATCATTAGCAATCGAGAGCGAAAGAATTAAAGAACATGAAAAATTAAAAGAAAAATTAGAAAAATTAGATATATGTCCATTATGCAAAACTAAAATAACCAAAGAGCATGTGGATGAGGTTGTTAGTCATTCTAATGAAATTATATCAAATTCTAAATTAATAATCTCAAAATTAGAAGAAGAGATAAAAAATAGCAAGAAGATGATTGTTAAATTAAAAGATGAAGCTTATAATAATGCAAATGAATCAAATAAAAGAGAAATTGCCATAATTAAAATTATAGCCATAAACGATAAAAAAATCCAGTTGAAAAGGAATAGCAATTTAATTGAATCTTTGGAAAAAGAAATAAATGTGTTTAAGGAAAAAAAGAAATTTTTAGAAAAAAAAATTTTTAATACTAAAGATACAGAGGAAAAGTATGAAATGCTTAGATTAGAAATAAACGAATTAGAGAGAACTGAAGAGAGAGATTTGGGAATCGAAATTTCATCAAAAAAAAGAGAGTTAGAAAGAATAAGATTGGCGATAAAACAGATTATAAGAGATAAAGAGGAAATTTCTGAAGAATTAGAATATATTGACAATGACCTGAGTGAGAAAAATCAGGAGTTAGAGGAGAAGGAAGAACAAGCTAATCTATTAAAGAAAAAATATCAAAAAATGCTAGAACATAAAAACGAATTACAGGATAAAGTTCGCGTTTTGGAATCAGGCCTGTTAAAGGAACAAAATGAAAAAAGAATAGAAGAGGGCATCATAAATAATTTTAATATAGATAAAGCTCAAATAAATGCAATTATAGACACTTTAAAAGAAGAATTAAAAGAATTTATAGGAATAGAGTTTATAGAATCTTCGATACAAAATTTAAAAGAAAAACTTGAAGAAACAGATATGTTATTAGCTAAGATAGGCAATGTTAATTTAAGAGCTTTCGAAATGTATGATCAGATAAAAATAGAATATGATAAAATAAAAGAAAAAGTTCAGCAGCTGGAAAAGGAAAGAGAGGAGATTATTAATATAATATCTCAGATAGACAGAAAAAAAAGAAAAATTTTTTTACAGACATTAACTCAGATTAATGAAAAATTTTCCGAAAATTTTTCTCAATTAAGCCCTAAAGGCATTGTAACTTTAGAGATTCATGACAAAAATGAAATTTTTAATTCAGGATTAGAGGTTATAGTTAAGGTCGGCCAGGGAAAATATTTTGATGTTAGCTCATTATCTGGAGGTGAGCAGACTTTGGTGGCTCTTTCACTGATTTTTGCAATTCAGGAATTAAACCCTTATCCTTTTTATATTTTTGATGAGATAGATGCAGCATTAGATAGAAGAAACTCGGAAAAATTGGCTTATTTATTAAAAAAACACATGAATAGAGGACAATACATCATTATTACTCATAATGACTCTATAATCTCTGAAAGCTCCAGCGTCTTGTATGGAGTAAGCATGCAAGACGGAGTTAGCAAGGTACTAAGTTTGGAGGTTTAAATATGAAATTGAAAGCCTTTGTTCAAGAACTAGAAAAAAGAAATAATTTAGAAAAAAGAGAATATATCAAAAAGTTATAGACAAAAATACTATTCTAAATATTGATAAAAATGGAAATGTTATGGGTGTAGAATTATTATCTGTAAGTAAACATCTTCCTAAAGACTTTCTTTCACAAATTGTGGTTGAAACAATTAAATGATTTCTTATTAATTTATCTATACAAAGGTTTTAAATATCTAGAGACATATAAACTTTTATGGATAGGCAAATAAGTCTTAAATTATCTGATGAGATGCTTGAAAAAGCTAAAAAAATAAGTAAACTTAAAGGATATTATAATATTCAGGAATTTATTCAAGAAATGTTAAGAGAGAAATTATCTGAGGATGAGGATTTGTTTAAAGCATCTATGCAATCTTTGGCAAAAGATTGGGAAAGTGTGGAGGATGAAAAAGCTTGGAGCCACTTACAGTAGGAGATATAGTTCTGTTTAAGTTCCCATTTTCTAATCAGGGAGGTTATAAAAAAAGGCCCTGTGTTGTTATTTCTAAGATAATAGATTCTGATGTTTTATTGTGTCAGATTACCTCAAGAAAACCATCTCATGAAAATTATGTTTTGATTGAATCAGAAGAAGATAAATTAAAAACGGTTAGTTATGCTAAAATAAATTATTTAGCGTTGAATCTTCTTATATTGATAGAAAAATAGATAGATTAACTGATAAAAGCAAAGATGAGCTATTCCATAAGCTGCGTGAATTTTTTTCTTTGTGATGTTGTCAATTTCTAACTGTCCATCTCAACCCCCAAAACTTTATTCAACCCACCTAAAAGCCTTTTTTCAAATGCCAGATTCGTTTCATCTTCTTGTTTTTCAATATTCAAGACATCAATTAACTGAAATAAGATATTATCAAATTATGACGGATTTTCATTTTTATATTTATCAATAATAAACTCTTCTACCTTACTTACATCTTTTGACTGAAAGTCTATTTCTATTTCTGTTTTTTCCCGTATTATAATTTTTCACTAAATTCTTTATCCCTCTTATATCATTTGAACTTTTGAGGTAATTATCCTTTCATAATATTCTTTTAGTCCTGTCTTAATTTCTCCAATTTTCTTGTATTTGTGCGTTAATCTGGCCTTGGACTCGCGTAACGGTCATCTTGTGGACTCGGACGCCTATAATAAGGTGGTTGTTGTAAAAACCGGTAAGCCCACACGCGAAAAATCTGAAAACTAGATGTACTATGGCCTGATAAATTATGTTGTTTTCAATTTATAGATATAAACTCAACTTTAAAATCTCCCTCTTTTATCTCTTTTGCATTTACAACATCACTCAAATCTTCTACAATATTTTTTATGGCTAATTTATCTTTTTTCGGGATTGTTAATATTATTTCAGCATTCATAGATTTTTTATTATTGCTTTTTTCCTGTCTAACTTTTCCAATTACATCTAAAAATAAATCAAGCTCTTTATTATTATCTTTTACTTTTCTTATTTTTGGCCATTTAGATAAGTGAATGCTTTTTTCTTTTTCATATTTTTTAAAATAAGTCTGATAAATTTCTTCTGTAATAAAAGGCATTATTGGAGCCATTAATTTTAATATTGTAAGTAATGAGCTATACAAAGTGTACTCCGCAGAATCTTTTCCATTTTTGTTGTTGTAAATTCTTTTTTTAACTATTTCTAAATAATTATCACAAAACATACTCCAGAAAAATTTTTCTATCTCTGATCTTGCCTTTGAATACTCATAATTTTCAAAACTTTCAGTGCAATTTTTTATTAAATCTGTCAATCTTCCTAAAAAAAGCTTATCTATTTTCCTTAATTTGTTTGGTTTTTTATTGCTTTTTATATTAATAAAAACAAATTTTGATGCGTTCCAAATCTTTGTTATGAATTTTTTTCCTGCCACTAAATCTTTTTCCTGATAATTCAAATCCTCGCCAAGTTTTGAGCCAGCTGCCCAGAATCTTAAAGCGTCAGCCCCGTAATTCTCAAAGACAGTTTTAGGATTAATAACATTCCCTATACTCTTGCTCATCTTCTTGCCTTCTAGTGTAACAAAACCAGATATCATTATATTACGCCATGGGATTTTATTTTTTTCATAGAACGATTTAGTTATTGTATAAAATGCCCATGTCCTTATTATATCATGCGCTTGAGGTCTTAATGAATAAGGAATTTTAATATTTTTTACTAGGCTTGATGCAATTTGTGGAGTTAATGAGCTTGTTGCCCATGTATCAAGTACTTTTTCTTCAGGCACAGCTAATTTCTTGCATTTTGGACAGCTTTTTTTTATTTCTAGAGGATCAATAGGGAGTTCTTTTTCATCTGGCAGAATTATTTTCCGACAGTCTCTGCACTCCCAGATAGGAATTGGAATTCCAAAATGCCTCTCTCTAGATATACTCCAGTCCCACTCCAACCCCCTAACCCAATTCTCATACCTTTTTAACATATGTTCTGGATGCCAGCTAATTTTTTTTGCCTGTTCTACTAACTGTTTTTTAATATCTAAAATTTTTATAAACCACTGTTCTGTTGGAATAAATTCTATCTCTGTTCCGCATTTATCATGAGTATTGACCATATGTGAAATCTGTTTTTGTTCTTTTATTAAATTATTATTTTTTAAATCATCTAAAATTTTTTTCCTTGCCTCTTTTACTTTTAATCCAACATAACCATTAGAGTTATCATTTAATTTCCCATTACTATTAATAACTAATTTTGGCTTTAATCTATGTCTATTAATCGCATCAACATCGAATTTATCCCCATAAGAGCATATCATTAAAACTCCGGTTCCTTTTTCTATGTCTGCACTTTCATCTTCTATTATTGGAACTTCCTGATTAAACAAAGGCACAATAGCCCTTTTTCCGACAAAACTTTTATATCTACTATCTTTAGGATTAACAAAAATTGCGACACACGCGGGAAGTAATTCCGGTCTTGTGGTCGCTATTAATAAATCCTGATTATTAACCCTAAATTTTAATGTAGAAAACAAGCTCTCCTGTTCTTTATCTTCTAATTCTGCCTGCGCAATAGCAGTTTGACATTCCGGACACCAGATAGTAGGAAATGATTTTTTGTACGCAAATCCTTTTTTATATAACCAGAGAAAAGATTTTTGGGATATTTTTCTCGAATTTTCATCAATAGTTGAATAATAAAGGTCATAATCGCAACTTATTCCTAATCTTTTCCAATCATTTATAAAACCGGGCGTAATTTCCTTTAGTGTATTCAGGCATAATTTAATAAACTCGCTTCTTGACATTTCTTTGCTCTTTACATTTTTTAATTTTTCAACAAGTCTTTCAGTCGGCAAGCCATTATCATCAGTGCCAAAAGGATAAAAAACATTATCTTTCATTCTCCTATATCTAGCTATAAAATCCTGTTGTGAATAAGAAAAAGCATGTCCAATATGCATATTCCCGCTTAATGTAGGTGGCGGAGTATCGATGCTAAAAATCTTGCCTATCTTTGGATTAAATTTAAATATTTTCTCCCTCTCCCAGAAATTCAAAATTTTTTTCTCTGCTTCCTGATAATTATAATCATTCATTTTAAGCTTAAATCAGGCATAATTTTAAAGGTTTCTATGAGTGAATTAGTGACAAACTAATCAAAAGATTTAAAAAATCAGATATATAATTAATTATATATGGCAGATCCATTCAGTTTACCTAGCAGTTATGGCGGGTTAATGAGATATAACGAAGAATATCAAAGCAGATTTAAATTGACTCCAATTCAAGTTATTGTTTTTATAATTATTATAACAGCATTTGTAGTGGCAATGAAAATATTTTTTCCTGTTTCGGGATAGAATCATTACAAAACTTTTTATGCCCATAAATTTAAAACTACATAATTTATTATATAGCAGTATATACAGCTTTCAATTTTGTATCCCAACAAACAAATAAGAAGGTTTTTCTGATACAGGAAAAAAGTAAGCCTCTGCTTTTAAGCAGAGGACG